>DATKQA010000092.1:0-8276 GCA_035523835.1 Candidatus Sulfotelmatobacter sp. | reverse complement strand
CAGGCAATCCTTGGTCTCGCCGAGCGAGGCGTCGTGCGTGCCGGGCACCAGCCAGTCCCTGAGGCAGCCAACGCCGCTCGCGCCGATCCAGAGCAGGGCGCCCGGAAGCGGCAGCAGCGACCACAAGGGGCTGCGATCCGGCCGGCCGAGCTGGAAGGCGGCGAAGGCGGCCAGCACGGCGGTGGCGCAGGAGCCGGTGACGGCCAGCCACATGTCCGGCGCGGCGGCGAGGCGCTGCCCGATCGCACCGAGATCGGCGAAGGCGCCGAGGGCCAGGGCGAGGGCGAGAACGACGGCGAGCCAGGCGAAAGCCGCGCCAGCGGGCGACCGCAGGCGCCGCACGGGGGCGAGGTCGGCGGCAAGGTCGTGGATCAGGCGTTCGACGTCGGCCATCGGCTCAGCCCTTCTGGTCCCATTCGCTGCCGCCCAGCCGCGCGCGCAGCGCCTTGAGCGCGCGATGCAGGTTCACCTTCAGCGCGCCCTTGCTGCGGCCGGTTGCCGCGGCCGCTTCGCTGAGCGAGCGCTCCTGCAGGGCAAGCTGTTCCACCGCCTCGCGCTGGCCGACCGGCAATTCGGCCACGGCGGCGCCGAGCAGCCGCGCCCGATGCTTCTGCTCCAGCCGTTGCGCCGGGCCGGCATCCGGATCGGGATGGTTCTCGTAGGCCGGCGATCCCTGCACCTCGCGCCGCTCGTGCCGGCCATGGCGGCGCAGCACATCGATGGCGCGGCGGACGGCGATGGCGCCGAGCCAGGCGGTGAAGGAACGGTCGGGATCGTAGGTATGGCGGGCGCGGTGCACCGCCAGCAGCACGTCCTGCACGACATCGTCGATGCGATCCGCCGCCACGCCGCGCCGGCGCGCCACTTGCTGAATCATCGGCACGCAGTCGCGCAGCAAGGCGGCATAGGCCTGGCGATCGCCGTCCTGTGCCGCCCGCATCCAGGCCGAGCGCCGCCGGTCTGCCTCGTCGTCGGAGTGCCGCGTGTCCACGTCCGCCCTTGCGATTGCCCCTGCCATCGGCGGCCTGGGCCACCGAGGCTCGGCATAATAGCGGATCGGCACGGTCGCTCAGTCCTGCAAGTTTCGCCGCGGTGATGCCATGCCGCGGCCGGGTCACGAGCCGCTGAACCAGTTGTAGCCCTGATCCTCCCAATAGCCGCCGGGATAGTCGTTGGTGACGAAGAGGGCGGCGATGAACTTCGGGTTCTTGAAGCCGAGCTTGGTCGGCACCCTGAGCTTGAGGGGATAGCCGAATTTCGTCGGCAATTGCTTCTCGCCATAGTCGAGCGCGAGCAAGGTCTGCGGATGCAGCGCCGTGGCCATGTCGATGCTGGAATAGTACTTGTCGGCGCAGCGGAAACCGACGTAGCGGGCCTTGGTGTCGGCGCCGACCCGCTCGAGGAAGCTGCGGAACGGGACGCCGCCCCACTTGCCGATGGCGCTCCAGCCCTCGACGCAGATGTGCCGGGTGATCTGGCTGGCCTGCGGCAGCTTGCGCAGGTCGGCGATGCTCCAGGCCCGCTTGTCGGCGACGAGGCCGGAGACTTCCAGTTTGTAGGCGGCGCCGTCGATCACCGGCGCCTCGTCCTCGTCGTAATAGCCGTTGTAGGGAAACGGCTTGGTGATGGCGCTCTCGGGATAGGTCGGGGCCAGCTTGTTCGGATCGAACAGGGCGGCCTGCACCTTGTCGTTCCAGCGCGACATGGCCCAGAGCACGCGATCGGTCACGTCGTTGTCCGACAGGTCGCAGCCGCTGAGCAAGGTGAGGGCGCCAAGCGAGAGAGACCGTTGCAGGAACAGGCGACGCTCCACCTGCCTTATTTCGGGGCGGAGTTCATCGAGACGCACCGCCTTGCGCCGAAACAACCGGCTCATCGGCGCGCCTCCTCGTGCCTGGCGGCGCGACGGCCGCCGATGATCATGGGCAGCAGGGTCTTTGGCACCAGCACCACCAGGGCGAGATGCACGACGACGAAGCCGACGATCCCCGACATGGCCAGGAAATGCACCACGCGCGCGCCTTCATAGCCGCCGAGCAGCGCCGTCAGCGGCGCAAACTGCACCGGTTTCCAGATGGCCAGTCCCGAGACGATGGCAGCGGCGCCCAAGAGCACGACGATGGTATAGAGCAGCCGCTGCACGGCGTTGTAGCGCCCCAGTTCATGCGGCAGGCGAAAGCTGAGCGCCGCCTTCAGATCGCGCCACACGGCGGCCGGCCCGAGCGGCAGAAAGCTGGCGCGAAAGTGGCCGGAAACCAGGCCGTAGGTCACGTAGACCAGCCCGTTGACGAACAGAAGCCACATGGCGGCGAAATGCCAGGCGATGGCCCCGGCGAGCCAACCGCCGAGGGTCAGTCTGGTGGGGAAGGTGAAGTCGAAGAGCGGCGAGGCGTCGTAGATGCGCCAGCCGCTCATGATCATGCAACACATGGCGAAGGCGTTGATCCAATGGGTTACGCGGACCACGCGCGGATGGATCGCGCGCGGGCGCGCGCTGCCTGCCATTTGTTCGGTTGCGGCCGTCATGCATGCCTCCGTGCGGGATGCGGGCGCGGCCCGGCTCGCCGGACCCGCGTCGATCATGTTCGTCCATAATACGCCGGATCGCCCCGCCGGGTTACATCGGCGGTTCCGATCGGCACAGGGGTGCAAGATTTGACGCGGCCAGGCGGCTGCGCGAGCATGCCGGCGACGGCGTCCGGCCAGATGGCCGGGCTTGAAGGAGGCGAGCCATGACGAGCTTGAGAGGCGGCCTGATCCAGATGGGCCTGAAGGGCGAGACCAGCATGTCGCCGGAACAGATCCGCGAGCGGATGATCGCGGCGCATCTGCCGCTGATCGAGGAGGCCGGCCGCAAGGGCGTCCAGGTGCTCTGCATGCAGGAGGTCTTCACCCAGCCCTATTTCTGCCCGAGCCAGGACGCCAAATGGTATGCCGCGGTCGAGCGCATCCCCGAGGGCCCGACGACCAGGCTGATGCAGGAGCTGGCCAAGAAGCATTCGATGGTGATCGTCGTGCCGATCTACGAGGAGGAGATCACCGGCGTCTACTACAATGCCGCCGCCGTGATCGATGCCGACGGCAAGTACCTCGGCAAGTACCGCAAGAACCATATTCCGCAGGTCGCCGGCTTCTACGAAAAGTTCTTCTTCAAGCCGGGCAATCTCGGCTACCCCGTGTTCCACACCGCCTATTGCAAGCTCGGCGTCTATATCTGCTACGACCGGCACTTCCCGGAGGGCTGGCGCGCGTTGGCGCTGAACGGCGCCGAATATATCGTCAATCCCTCGGCCACCGTGGCGGGCCTCAGCCAATATCTGTGGGAGCTGGAGCAGCCGGCCTCGGCGGTGGCCAACGGTTGCTACATCGGCGCCGTCAACCGCGTCGGAACCGAACCGCCCTGGAACATCGGGCGCTTCTACGGCTCGGCCTACTTCGTCAATCCGCGCGGCAAGATCATCGCCAAGGCCAGCGAGGACAAGGACGAGCTGCTGGTCGCCGACATGGACTGGGAGATGGTGCGCGAGGTGCGCAATCTCTGGCAGTTCTTCCGCGACCGGCGCCCCGAATCCTACGGTGGGCTGACGCAATCCTGACGGCGGCGGCGCGCGCGGGTCAGTCCGGTCTTTGCGGCAGGCAGCCGCGCAGCGTCAGGTTGACGATTTCGGCGGTGGCGGCGGCGAAATCGGCGTCGGTGAGCTTTTCCCGGCCGAGCACGGCGCGCACCTGCACCTCGAAATCGGCGTAATGCTGCGTCACGGCCCAGAGATGGAAGACGAAATGCCTGGGATCGACCGGCGCCATCTTGCCGCGCGCGATCCAGCGCCGGATCACGGCGGCGAAGCGCTCGACGCGCTGACGCAGCTCGCGCGACAGATAGCCGTCGAGAAACGGCGCACCGTGCACGATTTCATTGGCGAAGACCTTTGACGCGTTCGGCCTGAGTTTCGACCAGCGCATCTTGGCGGCGATGTATTCGGCCAGCGCTTCGGCCGGTTCGCGCTCCGGCGAGAAGCGGTCGAGCTCGTCGAGCCACAGCGCCAGGACATTGGCGAGCACGGCACGGTAGAGCGCCTCCTTGGTGCGGAAATAGTAATGCAGGTTGGCCTTCGGCAGCCGTGCCGCGCTGGCGATCGCCGCCGTGGTGGCGCCGCTATAGCCGCGTTCGGCGAAGACCGTCTCCGCCGCTTGCAGCAGCCGCGCCTCGTTGCTCTCGCGGATGTCGCGCCGATCCTTGCCTCTGGCGGGTCGGGGTCGCCGCGCCACGGCTGGGATGCGCTGCGGGTTGCCTGATTTTTGGGCTTTGCGCTGCTCAATCATGCGATCTCGTCGTGTGGCTTCGGCGGGTGCCGTTTTGCGCACCAGGATAATCTTGACCATTTGGTCAATATTTCGCTACCGTACGGTCAAAGCGGACAGCACGCTAGTGGCATCGGGGCGGCAATGGCAAGCCGGAGGATCGGCTGGTGACTGACGGAGGCGATATCGCATCGGCACGCCTTGGCGCCGAAGCGTTGGCCGAGAATTTCGCCGACATCCATCCGCCGCTCGACCGCAAGCGGGCGCTGGTCGAGTCGAGCCGCTGCTATTTTTGCTACGATGCGCCCTGCACGCAGGCCTGTCCGACCGGCATCGATATTCCCGGTTTCATCCGCAAGATCGGCACCGACAACGTCAAGGGCGCGGCGGTGACGATCTTGCAGGAGAACATCATGGGCGGCGCCTGCGCCCGCGTCTGTCCGGTGGAAATTCTCTGCGAAGCCGCCTGCGTCCGTACCGCGGCCGAGGCCAAGCCGGTCCGCATCGGCGCGTTGCAGCGTTATGCCACCGACTGGCTGTTCGCGCAGAGGATGCAGCCGTTCCAGCGCGCCAGGGCCAGCGGCAAGCGCCTTGCCGTGGTCGGTGCCGGCCCGGCCGGCCTCGCCTGCGCCCACCGGGCGGCGCTGCTCGGCCATGCGGTCGATGTCTTCGAGGCCAGGGCCAAGGCCGGCGGCCTCAACGAATTCGGCATCGCCGCCTACAAGGTGCCCGACGACTTCGCCCAGGCCGAGGTCGATTTCATCTTGTCGCTCGGCGGGGTGCGGGTGACCTTCGGCAAGGCGCTCGGCCGCGAGCTGAGCCTAAGCGCGCTGCGCCGCGACTACGACGCCGTCTTTCTTGGCATGGGCCTTGCTGGTGTGAATGCGTTGCAGATCGAAGGAGAAACTTTGGCCGGAGTCGAGGATGCCGTGGCCTATATCGAACGCCTGCGCCAGGCGGCGGACAAGTCCACCCTCGCCATCGGCCGGCGCGTCGTGGTGATCGGCGGCGGCAATACGGCCATCGACATCGCCGTGCAGGCCAAGCGGCTCGGCGCCGAGGACGTCACCATCGTCTACCGCCGCGGCGCCGCGCAGATGGGCGCCACCGCCCACGAGCAGGAATTCGCCCAGGTGAACGGCGTCCGCATCAAGCACTGGGCGCGGCCGGTGCGGCTGGTCGCGCCGCAAGGCCGGCTCGGGGAAGTCGAGTTCGAATATACCCAGCTCGACGGCGGCGGCCGGCTGATGACCACGGGTGACCGCTTCAGCCTGCCGGCCGACATGCTGTTCAAGGCGATCGGCCAGACCTTCGTACCGGCTCCGCTGCAGCAAGATGCGGCGGAACCGCTCGACATCCGCGACGGCCGCATCGCCGTCAACGCGGACCGGCAGACCTCGCTGCCCAATGTGTGGGCGGGCGGCGATTGCATCGCCGGCCCGGATCTGACCGTGAGCGCCGTTCAGGACGGCAAGATCGCCGCCCAGGCGATCGACCGCCATCTGCGATCATAGGGACAAGGGAGGACCCGGGCATGGCCAGCCTCGCCAGTACTTTCGCCGGCATCAAGTCGCCCAATCCCTTCTGGCTTGCCTCGGCGCCGCCGACCGACAAGGCCTACAACGTCGCGCGGGCCTTCAAGGCTGGCTGGGGCGGCGTGGTCTGGAAGACGCTCGGCGAAGATCCGCCCATCGTCAACACGGCCTCGCGCTACGGCGCGCTCGAGGTCGGCGGCATGCGCATGGTGGGCTTCACCAACATCGAGCTCATCACCGACCGGCCGCTCGAAGTCAATCTCCAGGAGATCAAGCAGGTGAAGCGCGACTGGCCGGATCGCGCGTTGATCGTTTCCCTGATGGTGCCGTGCAACGAAGATAGCTGGAAACGCATCCTCAAGCAGGTCGAGGATACCGGCGCCGACGGCGTCGAACTGAATTTCGGCTGCCCGCATGGCATGTCCGAGCGCGGCATGGGTGCCGCCGTCGGCCAGGTGCCGGATTATGTCGAGATGGTCACCCGCTGGTGCAAGCAGCACACGCGCATGCCGGTGCTGGTCAAGCTGACACCCAACGTGACCAACATCCTCGGCCCGGCGCGCGCCGCCAAGCGCGGCGGGGCGGATGCGGTATCGCTGATCAACACGGTGAATTCCATCATCGCCGTCGATCTCGACCGCATGGCACCGCAGCCGGTGGTTGACGGCAAGGGCACGCACGGCGGCTTCTGCGGTCCGGCGGTAAAGCCGATCGCGCTGCACATGGTGGCCGAGATCGCTCGCGATCCCGAGTGCGCCGGCCTGCCGATCTCCGGCATCGGCGGCGTCGCCACCTGGCGCGACGCGGCGGAGTTTCACGCCCTCGGCGCCACGACGGTGCAGGTGTGCACCGCCGCCATGCACTACGGCTTCAAGATCGTCGACGACCTGGTCGACGGTCTCGGCAACTGGCTCGACGGCAAGGGCTACAACGCGATCGGCGACATCGTCGGCCGTGCCGTCGGCAATGTGACGGACTGGCAGCACCTCAACCTCAATTACAAGATTCTGGCGCGCATCGACCAGGATCTCTGCATCAAGTGCGGCCTTTGCCACATCACCTGCGAGGACACCTCGCACCAGGCCATCGCCGCGAGCAAGGCCGGTGGCGCGCGGCGCTACGAGGTGATCGACCGGGAATGCGTCGGCTGCAATCTCTGCATGTATGCCTGCCCGGTGACCGGCTGCATCACCATGGTCGAGGCGCCGACCGGCAAACGGCCGATCACCTGGCTCGAACATCCGAACAATCCCCTGCGACAGGCGGCAGAATAGCCGCCCATCCGGCGCGAGGCTGAAAGCATGACGGCATCAGGCAAGAATCTGCACATCAACGGCGAGCGGCTCTGGGAGAGCCTGATGCAGATGGCGAAGATCGGCGCGACCGACAAGGGCGGCGTCTGCCGGCTGGCCCTGACCGACCTCGATCGCCAGGGCCGCGACCTCTTCGTGCGATGGGCCGGGGAGGCCGGCTGCACGGTGAGCGTCGATCGCATGGGCAATATCTTCGCCCGCCGGCCGGGCAAGGACAATTCGCTGCCGCCGATCGGCACCGGCAGCCATCTCGACAGCCAGCCGACCGGTGGCAAGTTCGACGGCGTCTATGGCGTGCTGGCGGGGCTCGAGGTCATCCGCACCCTGAACGATCTGCACTACGAAACCAACGCGCCCCTCGAGGTGGTGGTCTGGACCAACGAGGAGGGTTCGCGCTTCGCCCCGGCGATGGTCGCCTCCGGCGTCTTCGCCGGGGTCTTCACCGAGGAATACGGCCTCTCGCGCGCCGACCTCGACGGCAAGACCATGGGCGAGGAATTGCGCCGCATCGGCTATGCCGGCGATCTGCCGGTCGGCGGCCGCAAATTCGGCGCCTTCTTCGAAACCCACATCGAGCAAGGGCCGATCCTGGAAGCAGAGAAGAGGACGATCGGTATCGTGCAAGGCGCCCAGGGGCAGCGCTGGTACGAAGTTACCCTGACCGGCCAGGAAGCCCATGCCGGGCCGACGCCGATGCGCCGGCGGCGCGATGCGCTGCTCGGCGCCGCGCGCATGGTGCAGGAAGTCAACCGCGTCGGCCTCGCGCATCAGCCCTTTGCCTGCGCCACCGTCGGCCTGATGCAGGTCAGCCCGAACTCGCGCAACACCATTCCGGGCAAGGTCTTCTTCACCATCGACTTCCGCCATCCCGACGATGCGACGCTGTCGCAGATGGACATGGAGATGCGCGCCTCGGCCGAGCGGATCGCCGGCGAGATCGGCCTGGAGCTGAAGCTGGAGCAAATCTGGTATTCGCCGCCGGTGAAGTTCGATGCGAATTGCGTGTCGGCGGTGCAAAATGGCGCGGCTACGCTCGGGCTGTCCAGCATGCCGATCATTTCCGGCGCCGGCCACGATTCCTGCTACATCGCCCGCATCGCGCCCACCGGCATGATCTTCGTGCCCTGCG
>DATKQA010000091.1:0-5428 GCA_035523835.1 Candidatus Sulfotelmatobacter sp. | reverse complement strand
CCAGAACAATGCCGGCGAACAGCAGCGCACCGCGCAATTGCTGGAAAACGACCTGCTCGACCAACTGACCCCGCTCGGCAAGCCGCTCCGGCCGCGCTATCGCCTCGACATTCAGCTCGGCGAATCGCTGCAGGCGATCGTCGTCAGCGCGCAGAACGAGACCACGCGCGACAGCCTGGTCATCATCGCCAGCTACACGCTGGTGGACGCGCGCACCGGCAAGGCCATCCACATCAACAGCGCCCGCGCCATCGCCTCGTTCGACGTCTTGCGCGCCGATTTCGGCAATGTGGCGGCCGAGCGCGATGCGCGCGAGCGGCTGGCGCGCCAGTTGTCGGATGAAATCCGCGCCGAACTCGCCTCCTGGTTCCTGCGGCCGGCCGTCGCCGGCGCCACCGGTTCCTGAGCGTGAAGATCCAGCCGCGCGGTTTCGCCCGCTTTGCCGCCAGGCTCGATCCGGCGCTCCGCACCGCGCTGGTCTATGGTCCCGACGGCGGCCTGGTGCGGGAGCGGGCGCTCGCGCTGGTGCGCGCCGTGGTGCCCGATGTGCAAGACCCCTTCCGCATCGCCGAGCTCGGCATGGCCGCCATCGCCGACACCCCCGGGCGGCTGGCCGAGGAAGCGGCGGCGATGGCCTTCACCGGCGGCCGCCGCGTGGTGCGCGTGCTGGGCGCGAGCGATCGGCTGAGCGAGCCGCTCGCCGCGCTGCTCGAGGATTTCCCGGGCGACACGCTGATCGTACTCGAGGCGGCGGAGCTCGGACCGCGCTCGAGCCTGCGCCGGCTATGCGAGGCGGCGCCGAACGCCGCCGCCATCGCCTGCTACGCCGACGATGCCGAGGCGCTGGAACTGCTGGTCGAAAGCGTGCTGCATGCCGCCGGGAAGCAAGTCGAAGCGGACGCGCTCGACTACCTGAAGGCGAACCTCGGCAGCGACCGCGGCATCAGCCGGCAGGAACTGGACAAGCTCGTCACCTATGCCGGCGCCGGCCAGCGCTCGATCACACTCGCCGATGCGCAAGCCTGCATCGGCGATTCCTCGGCGCTGTCGGTGGATGACGTGGTGGATGCCGCCGCCGGCGGCCAGTTGCTGGCGCTCGACCGCGCCATCGGCCGCAGCCTGCTGGCCGGCGAGGCGCCGGTGGCGCTGATCCGCGCGGCGCAGCGGCATCTGCAGCGCCTGCACCTGGTGGCCGGCCTGCGCGACGCCGGGCAGCCGCTCGAGGCGGCGCTCGGCCGCCTGCGGCCGGCACTGCATTTTTCCCGCAAGGACGGTTTCCGTGCCCAGCTCGGCCGCTGGCCGACCGCGCGGCTGGCGCAGGCCCTGGATCTGCTGACCGAGGCGGAAATCGACTGCAAGTCGACCGGCGCCGCGGACGAAGTTCTCGCCCGCGCCGCCCTGACGCGCATCGCCGCCGCCGCACGGAGCGGCCGGGCCTGAGAGGTTCAGCCGCAGAGCGGCGCGCCGCTGACGCCGAAGAAATGCCGATAGGCAAAATAGGCGGCGATCAGCAGGATCACGGCGGCGAGCGACAGTTGCCAGGCATGGCGCCGGAAGAAGCGGCTGATCGGCGATTCGATCCAATATTCGAACCAGTACATGACGGCGCCGACCGCGGCGAAGCGCAGCCCGCGCGATACCGCCGAGGCGATCATGAAGGTCGCCAGGTCGAGCCGGGTGACGCCGGCGGTGATGGTGATCAGCTTATAGGGGATCGGGCTCACGCCCTTGATCAGGATGATCAGCGCGCCGTAGTGGTTGAAGCAATTCTGCACCGCGGCGAACTGGCCCATGGCGTGGGTGGCGCGCAGGATCGGTTCGCCGATGGAAGCGAACAGATAATAGCCGATGGCATAGCCGAGAAGCCCGCCGAGCACCGAGCTCGCCGTGCAATTGAGCACCAGCGCAATGACCTGCCGGCGCCGGGCGAACACCAGCAAGGCCAGGATCGGGTCCGGCGGCGTGGGAAAGACGGAACTTTCCAGGAACGAAAAGAAGGCCAGCCACCAGGGCGCATGGCGATGCCTGGCTTTTTCCAAGGTCCACGCGTAGAGACGTTTGAACATGCGCCTCTACGGCTCCAGTTCGTGCACGGTGAAAACGGCGCCGGTCCGATCAGCGGCTCATGCCGCCGGCGTGTCGCCGCCATCGAGCGGCTCTTCGTCGATGGTATCCGGCCCCACCGAACGGATCAGCCGGTGCAGCAGGTCGTCCAACTGTTCCAGGCTGGTATAGTGAATGCTCAGGGCGCCGCCGGCGCCGCTGTGGCGAATATCGACCACCAGGCCCAGCGCCTGCGACAGGCTCCGTTCCAGCGCCTTGGTGTCGGCGTCCTTGGGCGGCGGTTCGGCCTTGGCTTCCGCCGGCTTGCGCGCGCCGCGGCCGCGCCGCTCGGCGATAAGCTGCTCGCTCTGCCGCACCGTCATGTCGGCTTCGACCATCTGCCGCGCCAGCGCCTCGGCATCGTCGCGCCCGACCAGGGTGCGGGCATGGCCGGCACTCAGGGCGCCGCTGTCGATCATCCGCTGCACTGCCTCCGGCAGGGTCAGCAGGCGCAGCAGATTGGCGATATGCGAGCGGCTCTTGCCCACCGCCTGCGCCAGGGCTTCCTGGGTATGGCCGAATTCCTGCGCCAGGCGCTGGTAGCCGAGGGCCTCGTCGATCGGCGTCAGGTCCTGGCGCTGGATGTTCTCGATCAGCGCCACTTCGAGCGCCTCCCGATCGCTCAGCTCCTTGATGACGACCGGCACCTGGTGCAGTTGCGCCCGTTGCGCTGCGCGCCAACGCCGCTCGCCGGCGATGATCTCGTATTGATTCGGTTGGTCGGCCCGGCGGCGGACCAGAATCGGCTGCAGGATACCTTGCTCGCGAATCGATTCCGCCAGTTGCTCGAGCCCGGCCTCGTCGAAATGATGCCGTGGCTGAAAGCGGTTAGGGGTTAGTTGCTCGATCGGCAATTCGCGGCCGCGCGACCGGTCGGACTGCTGGTAGTCTTCGGTAGTGCCATCGTCCAGTAGTGCCGACAAGCCGCGTCCCAATCCTTTCCTTTTCGAGGGATCGTCGCTCATGCGGCCTGGCGTCCCCGCTCGCGGCGGAGGACCTCGGAAGCCAGCCGAATATAGGCTTCGCTGCCGGCGCAGCGGTAATCGTAGAGCAGCGCCGGCTTGCCGTGGCTTGGCGCTTCCGAGATGCGGACGTTGCGCGGGATGACGGTCTCATAGACCTTGTCGCCCAGGTGACCGCGCACGTCCTGGGCCACCTGATCGGACAGGTTGTTGCGGCGGTCGAACATGGTCAGCACCACGCCCTGTATCTCCAACCCCGGGTTCAGCGTGCTGCGAACCCGGTCGATGGTGCGGAGCAACTGGCTGAGACCCTCCAGGGCGAAAAACTCGCATTGCAGCGGGACCAGCACCGCATCGGCGGCGACCATGGCGTTCAAGGTCAGGAGGCCGAGCGAAGGCGGGCAATCGATCAGCACATAATCGTATCCCACCGCCGCTCCGACCAGCGCATCCTGCAGCCGGTGGCTCCGCCGCGGCATATCGATCAGCTCGATTTCAGCGCCCGACAGATCGACCGTCGAAGGTATCAGGCGAAGATTGGGGATGCCGCTTTCGATGACGGCGGCATCCAGCGGCACTTCGCCGATCAGGACCTGGTAGCTGCTGAGGGTGCGTGCCGACCGGTCGATGCCGAGGCCGGTGGATGCGTTGCCCTGGGGATCGAGATCGAGGATCAGCACCTGCTTGCCGACGGCCGCCAGGGCGGTGGCGAGATTGATTGCCGTCGTCGTCTTCCCGACCCCGCCCTTCTGGTTGGCAAGCGTGAGAACGCGGCGAACTCGGGGGGTGACGGTGATTTCATGCACGGCTGAAGCCTTTCACGCGGAGTATCACGCCGGAAGCATCCGAGCGGCTGGCCAAGCGCTCAATCGGTATACTCCAAGATTTAGAGGCTTCGGTCAATTCTTTCTCAACATCTTGGCCCTTAGGAAATAGCGCAACCGTCTCGCCATCGGCAAAAGGCGCACTGAGGCGCAAAAGATCGGCTAACGGAGCCAGGGCGCGAGCCGAAATGACGTCGGCGGTTATCGGCGGCAGCGCCTCGACTCGGCAGCGATGCAGCGTCACCCGGGATCCGGTGGTGCGCGCCGCCTCACTGAGGAAGGCGCATTTTCGGCCGTCGCTTTCGACCAGATGCATGTCCGGCGCCCCGAGGATCGCCAGCACCAGGCCGGGAAAGCCGGCGCCACTGCCCAGGTCAAGCCAGGGACGCCGGGAGACCGGCGCCAGGGCCAGCAATTGCGCCGAATCGAAAAAGTGGCGGCGCCATAGATCGGCCATCGTTCCGGCGGCAACCAGGTTTATCGCCCGCTGCCACTTCTTCAGCAGGCGACCATAGAGCTCCAACCGCGCCATTGTTTCACGTGAAACACCGGTTTCCTGCTGAAATTCATCTGCCGTCATAGGTGTTGAACTAGGGCGCAAAGGTGCCTCAGGCACTTTGCCGCCGGGTGCTCTTTTTCCGGACATAAGCGAGCAATGCGGTAAGTGCTACCGGCGTAACACCAGATATCCGCCCAGCCTGGCCCAACGTAGCAGGCCGCGCCTGCAATAGCTTTTCCTTGACCTCGGTCGACAGACCGGCAATGCCGCGATAGTCCAGGTCCTCCGGCAAGCGCAACGATTCATCGCGGCGAAAGGCCGCAATATCGGCCTTCTGGCGATCCAGATAACCGGCGTAGCGCCCGTCGATCTCGACCTGCTCGACAATCGCCGGATCGAAGTTTCCCAATTGCGGCCAGATCGATGCCAGCCTTTCCATGTCCGCGTCAGGATAGGCCAAAAGCTCCCTGGCCGTCCGAACAACCCCGTCCAGGTTCACCGACAGGCCATGGCGCCTCGCCATGGTCGGCGATAGAGCCAGACCGTCGAGCAATTTCCTTGCCTCGGCCAAAGCCGCCGTCTTGGCTGAAAACCGGCTTTGCCGAAGCGACGAGACCGCCCCGATATCGACACCCCTGGGCGTAAGCCTCTGGTCGGCATTATCCGCCCGCAGCACCAGGCGATACTCGGCGCGCGAGGTGAACATGCGATAAGGTTCGCTGGTGCCCCGCGTGACCAGATCATCGATCAAGACCCCAATATAGGCATCGGCCCGATCGAGTATGAAAGGCTCGGTGGCACCGCCGGCTGCCAGAGCAGCATTCAGGCCAGCCACCAAGCCTTGGGCCGCCGCTTCTTCATAGCCGGTCGTGCCATTGATTTGGCCGGCAAAGTATAGGCTCGAAATCCTATGCGTCTCGAGACTTGACTTGAGTTCCCGGGGATCGACGAAATCATATTCCACCGCATAGCCTGGCCGCAGCATTTCGGCTGCCTCCAGGCCCGGGATGGTTTTCAGCATGGCGAACTGTATTTCGCGC
>DATKQA010000090.1:0-10098 GCA_035523835.1 Candidatus Sulfotelmatobacter sp. | reverse complement strand
CGCGACCGTGCCGCCGCCGGCCCGACCGCGCCGGCCGCCGGCCTCTATCTCGTGCGTGTCGACTATTGAGCGCCGGCCGGGCTCAGACCAGGAGCTCGACGCCGCGATGCACGATCAGCTCGACCAGGATCTCGGCGACGGTCAGGCCGATGGCGACCAGTGCCGTCGTCTGCAGCGCCGTGCGGGCAATGAACCAGAGGTAGAAGCAGCTTGCCGCCAGGCCGAGCACGGAAAGGATTGCGCTTACGTCGCCGCCGAGCAGGCGATAGCCGATCACCGCATTGAGCGGCAGATAGACGGCGATGACGACGATCTGCGACCAGTTGTAGGCGACGATGAAGGCGACATAGTGCTGACCGAGGTCGAGCACGCGGCAGAGCAGGATCATCAGCGCGGGATAGGCGATCCAGGTGACGAGGTAGGCGATGATCTCGACTTCCAGCACCGGCGCCGCGTCGGTCTTCGGATCGATCTGCAGCAGCACCAGCAGCACGAAGAACGGCGCGGCGAAGATCGGCGCCAGGAACGAACGATAGAAACCCTCGATCGTCAGGTTGAAATAGAACATGCCGCTCGGATCGAGATGCGCCAGCCGCCACGCGCCAAAGATGGAGCGGAAGATTTCCTGCGGCCCCGGCATCAGCGGGCGAACCAGCGGTCCAGCAGGCGCGCGTAGATGTCGGTGAGGGCGGCGAGATCGGCGAGCGGCACGTGCTCGTCCACCTTGTGCATGCTCTGGCTCGCCAGGCCGAATTCCGCCACCGGACAATAGTTCTTGATGAAGCGTGCGTCCGAGGTGCCGCCGGTGGTGGAAAGCTCCGGTCGCCGGCCGGTGACCGCTTCGATGGCGGCGCTGAGCGCATCGCTCAAGGGGCCGGGCGCGGTCAGGAAGGGATCGGAGCCGTGCTCGATATCGAGCCGACAGGTGCCACCGAGCGCATCGCAGGTCTGGCGGATCCAGGCTTCCAGCGCGGCGCCGGTCTGTTCGGTATTGTAGCGGATGTTGAACGTCGCCTTGGCTTCGGCGGGGATCACGTTGGTGGCGCTATTGCCGACGTCGATGGTGGTGATCTCCAGGTTCGAGGCCTGGAAATGCGCGTTGCCGCGATCGAGCTCGCGCGCATCCAGCGCGCCGAGCACGCGCATCAGCCGCGGGATCGGGTTGTCGGCGAAATGCGGATAGGCGACATGGCCGCTCGTGCCGAGCACGGTCAACCGGCCGGTCAGCGAGCCGCGCCGGCCGATCTTCACCATCTCGCCGAGCCGGGTCGGATTGGTCGGCTCGCCGACGACGCAGGCGTCGATGCGCTCACCCTGTTCCGCCATCCAGCGCAGCACCTTGGCGGTGCCGTTGATCGCCGGCCCCTCTTCGTCGCCGGTGATGAGCAGCGAGATCGAACCGGGCAGCCTGCCGCCATGGGCAGCGATGGTCCTCTGCGCCGCGGCGACGAAGCAGGCGATGGCGCTCTTCATGTCGGCGGCGCCGCGGCCGAACAGTCTGCCGTCCTGCACCACGGCGGCGAAGGGATCGACGGTCCAGCCGGCGCGATCGCCGACCGGCACCACGTCGGTATGCCCGGCGAAGCAGAAGTTCGGCGCCGCGCTACCGTGGCGGGCATAGAGATTGTCCACGTCGGGCGTGCCGGGCGCTGCGAACTTCAGGCGATGGCAGCGGAAGCCGAGGGCTGCGAGCGCCGCCTGCAGCACGTCGAGGGCGCCGGCGTCGGTCGGCGTCACGCTCGGGCAGCGGATCAACTGCCGGCTCAGCGCCAGGGCGTCGACGGCGGCGGTGGCGTCCATCGGTGCGTCAGGCCTTGCGCTCCGCCCGGGCGATCAGCGGCGCCAGGAAGCCTTGCAGCACGGGCGCCCATTTGGCGGCGTCGCGATGGCTCGCCATGTGGCCGAGCTCGCTGTCCAGCTCGAAATAGGTCGCATCCACCCCGGCGGCCTTCAGCGCGCCCATCACCTCCGGCGCCAGGCTCGGCGGAAACAGCTTGTCGGTGCGCGACAGCACGTAGAGGAATTTGGCCCTGATGCGGCCGAACTCCTTGCTGGCATCGAAATGCGTCATGGCGCGGCGCAGCGCCAGCATGCAATTGCCGTCGAATTCCGTCGCCCATTCCGCCGCCATGCGCTGGATCGCCTGCTCGCGCTTGACCGGGTCGGGGATCGTCGCCGCCAAGTCGGCCTCGACGCCATAGAGCTTGAGGGTCTCGACGCGAATCGCGGTCATGACCTGGCCGATGCCGCCCTTGTCGTAGTAGTGCCCGCCGTTCCAATTGGGATCGGTGGCCAGCCGCGCCTGCAGCTTGTCCGCCGCGTCGCTGCCGCCCGGGCCTTTCGGCGCCGTCACCGCGGCGACGATCCCGTCCATGAAATCCGGATAGCTCACCGCCCATTGGAAGCCCTGGAAGCCGCCGTAGGACGGGCCGGCGACGGCCACCAGGTGCTTGACCCCGAGATGGTCGAGCATCGCCTTCTGTGCGGCGACGATATCGGGCAGGGTGATCGCCGGAAAGTCCGGGCCGTAGGGGCGGCCGGTTTTCGGATTGGTGCTCTTCGGCGCGGTCGAGCCGTAGGACGAGCCGAGCATGTTGGAAGAGACGACGTAGAGCCGATCGGTGTCGATCGGCCGGCCCGGGCCGATCAGCGCGCTCCACCAGCCCGGCGTGCCGTTTGGCCGCACGCCGGCGGCATGGTGATCCGAGGTGAAGCCGTGCGTCGCCAGCAGGGCGTTGCGCCCGTCCGGCGCGAGCTTGCCATAGGTGGCATAGGCGAGCTGCAGCTCCGGCAGCACGGCGCCGCCGGCCAGCCGGAAATCGCGGGTGCGGAACAGGCGGGTTTCGCTCTGCATGGCCTCGGCCTCCGTCGTTGCGTTCGGGCGCCTGTCAGTCGCGCAGGAGATCGTTGATCGAGGTCTTGGACCGGGTGCCGGCGTCGACCTGCTTGATGATGACGGCGCAATAGGTGCTGGGGCCCGGGCGGCCGTCGGGCAGCGGCGCGCCGGCCAAGCTGCCTGGCACCACCACCGAATAGGCCGGCACATGGCCGCGGTAGATGCGGCCGGTGGCGCGGTCGACGATCTTGGTCGAGGGACTGATGAAGACACCCATGGACAGGACCGCGCCCTGCTCGACGATGACGCCCTCGACCACCTCGGAGCGCGCGCCGATGAAGCAGTCGTCCTCGACGATGACCGGGTTGGCCTGCAGCGGCTCCAGCACGCCGCCGATGCCGACGCCGCCCGAGAGATGGCAGTTCCTGCCGACCTGCGCGCAGGAGCCGACCGTGGCCCAGGTATCGACCATGGTGTTCTCGCCGACATAGGCGCCGACATTGACGAAGCTCGGCATCAGCACGGCGCCGCGGGCGACATAGGCCGACCGGCGCACCACGGCGCCGGGCACGGCGCGAAAGCCGGCCTGGCGGAAATCGGCCTCGCTCCAGCCGGCGAACTTCGAGGTCACCTTGTCGTACCAGGGCGTGCGCTCGCCGGGCCCGCCGGAAATGACGGCGCTGTCGGTGAGGCGGAAGGAGAGCAGCACCGCTTTCTTCAGCCATTGATGCACCTGCCAGCCGCCGGTCGGGGTCTTTTCGGCGACGCGGAAGTTGCCGCGGTCGAGACCTTCGAGCGCCGCCGCCACCGCCTCGCGTACCTCGCCTTTGGTCGCGCTGCTGACCGATTCGCGCGCCTCCCAGGCGGCTTCGATGACGCTTTGCAGCTCGGCGCTCTGCATCGGATTTTCCTCGGGCTTTCAGGTGGTTTCCGGTGGCGCCGACAATAGCCGCCCGCCGGAGGCTGTCAACCGAGCGGGGCCCGCGCCTCTGCCGGGACTGGTGGCCGGCTCACCCGGTCGAGCCAAACCGCCAGGTCCTCGACCACGTGATGGATGTGGCTACGGTCGCCGGCGTCGCTGTTCCAACTGTCATTGCCCGGCACCCAGACCGTGGTCATGCCCAGAGCATGGGCCGGCACCAGGTTGCGGGCGATATCCTCGACCATGATGGCGCGGCCGGGTTCCACCGCGTGGCGGCGGCAAAGTTCGCGATAGGGCACCGGGTCGGGCTTCGGCTGGTAGGCGGAGGCGACGATGTCGAAAATCGCCGCGAAATGCCGCGCCACGCCGAGCCGCGCCAGCACCCGTTCGGCATGCGGCACCGAGCCGTTGGTGAAGACCAGCTTGCGGCCGGGCAGGCGGCCCAGCGCCTCATCCAGCTCGGCCGACGGCGCGATCACCGAAAGGTCGATGTCGTGCACATAGGCGAGGAAGTCGCCGGGATCGATGCCGTGTTCGGTCATCAACCCGCGCATGGTGGTGCCGTGGCGGCGAAAATATTGCTTCTGCAGAAGCTTGGCGCTGTCGTAGTCGGTGTCGAGCAGGCGGGCGATGTATTCGCCCATGCGGTGGTCGATCTGGGCAAAGAGGTTGCAGCGCGCCGGATAGAGCGTGTTGTCGAGATCGAAGATCCAGGCCTCGGCGGCATGGAGGCCTGCCGGACCGTCGACGGCCGGTCTGCTGGCGCTGTCGTCCATAGCCGGCACTCTCGCCCGGCCCGGCCGGCTTGACAAGCCGGGACCGGGCGCCGCCGGAGTTAGGAGGTTATTAATCCGGACTGGGCAAAATCCGCCAGGTTGCAGAGGAGTCTGACGCGCCATGCCCGAGTTGGCGGCAAAGCCCGGCGGGCTGCGGACCGAGCGTGATCGCTTTCTGGCCTTTGCCTTCGCGGCGGCCGACGCGCTGATCGAGCTCGATGCCGAAGGCCAAATTCGCTACGCCGCCGGCGCCACGCGCGCGCTGCTCGCCAGCGCGCCCGACGACCTGATCGGCCGCCCGATCATGGATTTGCTGACGCTTGCCGACCGTGCCGCGTTCCGCAGCGCGCTGCAGGAAGCCGGCCGCGGCGGACGCTTTGCTCCCATCGTGCTCAACTTTCTCAATGGCAGCCGCGCACTGCAGGTGTCCGGCTCGACCCTGCCGGAACATCCCGGCGTGCTGTTCCTGGCGCTGCGTACCCAGACTGGCAGCAATGAAGGCGGCGAGGTCGCCGCCGGCATTCGCGACCGCCGCACGCTGCTGCGCAAGAGCGAAGCCTTCAGCGCGCTGGCCACCGCCGCCCTGCAAACCGAGGACGGGCGCGCCGCGCCCTATCGCATGAGCCTGCTCGAGACCAACGGGCTGCAGAAGCTCGGCGACCGGCTGCAACAGACGGTCGCCGACGAGCTTTTCAGCGAGATCGGTGGGTTGCTCCGGCGGCATTCCGCCGGCGGTGATTCGGCGGCGCAGCTCGGCGACGACAAATACGGCCTGGTGCACGAGCCCGGCGCCGATATCGATGCGCTTCGCCGCAGCATCGAGGCGGTGACGCGCAAGAAGGATCCGAGCGGCGCCGGCGTGAAGGTGGCGACCACGACCATGGACCTCGCCGCCCGCGGCGGCGACGACGCCGACAGCACCCAGGCGCTGCTCTATGCCATCAACAGCTTCTCCGCCGGCCGCAACGAAATGACCATGCGCGACCTGTCGGAAGGCTCGAAGCCGCTGCTGGTCGACGCGGTCCGCCGCATCGTCGCCTTCCGCCAGACCATCGCCGCCAGCCGTTTCGAGGTCGCCTTCCAGCCGGTGGTCGACCTGCAGTCGCGCGCGGTGCAGCACTACGAGGCGCTGGCGCGCCTGCCGGGCCACGATTCGCCTTACGAATCCATCGTCTTCGCCGAGAACGTCGGACTGATCGCCGACTTCGACCTGGCCATGGTGCACAAGGTGCTGGCCCAGCTCGGCAAGGCCAAGATGCGCGGCGACGCGGTGCGGGTGGCGATCAACATCTCCGGCCGCTCGCTGACCACGCCGGCGTTCCTGACGGCGCTGCACAAGCTGCTGCGCTCTTATCACATGCTGACCGGCCACGTTCTGTTCGAGATCACCGAATCGGCCGAGATGCACGACCTGGAGGTGGCCGGCAACGCCATCGCCAGCCTGCGCACGGCCGGCTACCCGGTCTGCCTGGACGATTTCGGCGCCGGCGCCACGGCCTTCCACTATCTGCATGCCCTGATCGTCGATTACGTGAAGATCGACGGCGCCTACGTGCGCGATGCCGTCGGCGAAACCCGCCACCTGCCGTTCCTCAAGGCGATGATCCAGCTCTGCCGCGACCTCAAGGTTTCCAGCATTGGCGAGATGGTGGAGACCGAGGCCAGCGCAGAGTTCCTGCAGCGCCTCGGCATGCAGTTCGCCCAGGGCTTTCTCTTCGGCAAGCCGGCGCTCGGCCTTCCTGCCGTCGCGCCGGGCTGACGCCGGGCGATGGTCACGCGCTCGCATCCGGCGGCGACGGCGCTGAAGCGCGCCGCTGCGCCAGGCGAGGAGCCGGACGGCGACGAGCGCATCGCGTTCGCTACGGCGATGCTGGCGCAATATCCCGGCGCGGTCGTCACCGTCGACGCGGCGGGGCACGCCGCGGCACTGAACGAAACCGGCCGCGGCCTGGTGGCGGCATTGCAGCAGGATGAAAGCGCGCTTCTCACGGTGAAGGCGCAGCATCGGGCCAATCACCTCAAGCTGCAACTGCAGCAGGCCGACCGCAGGCAGACTTGGGAATTGACCGCACTGCCGCTCGCCGACGGGGGCGGGCCGCTCCTGCTGCTCGGCCGCGACGTGACGGCGGAACGCAACCTGACCCAGGCGCTGGTCGAATCGCGCCAGTTGTTCAAGGACTTGGTCACCTGTTCCTCGGACTTCGCCTGGCAGACCAAGGCCGACGGCAGCTTCGGCTTCGTCTCGCCGAGGGGCGCGCTCGGCTTCGCGGCGCGCGAGCTGGAGGGAAGGCCGGCCCGCTCGCTGCTGGCGCTCGACCTGCAGGAGGTGCCGTCGCCCTTCGAGGCGGAAGAGGCGCTCGACGGCAGCGAGGTTCGCCTCAGGCGCAAGGACGGCTCGATCGGCTTCTTCGAGGTATCCTGCCTGCCGGTGATGACCGCGGCGGGCGAGCACTGCGGCGCGCGCGGCGTCTGCCGCGACGTCACCGCGGCGCGCGAGCGGGAGGCGGAGCTGACCCGCGCTCATGCCACCCTGGAGCGGCTGTCGCGCACCGACGAACTGACCGGGCTGCTCAACCGGCGCGCTTTCGTCGACGAATTGTCGCGCCGGCTGGCGCATCTGCAACGCCACGGCCGTTCCGGCGCGCTGCTCTATCTCGACCTCGACAATTTCAAGCTGATCAACGACCGCTTCGGGCATCAGCGCGGCGACATGGTGCTGTGCGGGCTGGCCGCGCTGCTCACCGGGGGCAGCCGCATCGGCGACACGGCGGCGCGCCTCGGCGGCGATGAATTCGTGCTCTGGCTGGAGGAGGTGGATGCCGCCCGTGCCGAGAGCAAGGCGGCGGCGCTGGTTGCCGGCGTCAACGAGCTCGATGCTCGGCACGGTGCGGGTGACGGCACGCTCGGCCTTTCCGTCGGCATCGCCGTGTCGCTTGGTGCCGAAGCCGCGACGGCGCTGTTCGCCAGGGCGGATGCGGCGATGTACGAGGCCAAGCGGCTCGGCAAGGGAACGGTGCGGCTGGCCCCGGCCGGCGCCTGAGGAGATGGCATGATGCTGTCACGGATGTTCGGCCAGCAGACCCAGGCGCGCGGTGCATTGGCCTATGAGGAGGCGAAGGCGCTGGCCCGCGATCCCGATCCGGAGGTGCGCCGCGCCCTGGCCACGCGCGAGGATCTACGTCCGGAGGTGCTTTATTTCCTTGCCGAGGACGCCGCGCCGGCGGTGCGCCGCGCTATCGCCGCCAATCCGGCCACGCCCGGCCAGGCGAACGTCCTGCTGGCCGCCGACGAGAGCGAAGAGGTTCGCGCCGACCTGGCGCGCAAGATCGGCCGCCTGCTGCCGGATCTCGATCCGCAGACCAGCACCCGATTGCGCGAGATGACCATCGAGGCCATCGAGGCCCTGGCCCGCGACCAGTTGCCGCGCGTGCGCGCCCTCCTGGCCGAGGCGCTGAAGAGCGCCGACAACGTGCCGCGCGACATCGTTCGCTGCCTGGCGCAGGACGTCGAATCCATCGTCGCCGTGCCCATCCTCGAATATTCGCCGCTGCTATCCGACGACGACTTGCTGGAAATCATCGCCAGCGGCACGGCGAATGGCGGCCTGGCCGCCATCGCCCGGCGCAGTTCGGTCGCCGTGCCGGTGGCCAATGCCATCGTCGCCACGCTCGACGTGCCGGCGGTGGCGGCGCTGCTGGCGAATCCCTCGGCGCAGATCCGCGAAGAGACGCTCGATGCCATCATCGATCATGCCGAGAGCATCCAGACCTGGCACGAGCCGCTGGTGCTGCGCAGCGAGCTGTCGGTGCGCGCCATGCGGCGCATCTGCCAGTTCGTCGGCGCCTCGCTGGTCGATGTCCTGGTGCAGCGCCACCAGTTGCCACCGGCGCTGGAAGGCGAGCTGAAGAAGAACGTCCGCCACCGCATCGAGACTGCGCCGACGGTGGAGGAGACGCCGAAGCAGCCGCCGGCCGAAAGGGTGGCGACGCTGCATGCCGCCGGCCTGCTCAACGACGAATGCCTGGCGGAGGCCGTGGAGGCCGGCGAGCGGGAATTCGCGCTCCTGGCCCTGGCGCGGCTCTCGGGCTTGCCGCAGGCGGTGGTCAACAAGATCATCGACGCGCGCAGCCCGAAAGCGGTCACCTCGCTTGCCTGGAAGGCCGGCCTGAGCATGCGTACCGCCATGCGGCTGCAGCTCCGCCTGGCCAAGATCCCGCCGAAGACGGTGATGAACGCACGCAACGGCGTCGACTTCCCGCTGGCGGAAGCCGACATGGAATGGCAGATCGATTGCTTCGGCGGCTGAGCCGGACACTCGGCCAGGCGGGTCAGCGGGCGGCGGCGCCGACCCGGCTGATCATGGTGCCGACGCCGTGCGCCGTGAAGATCTCCAGGAGCAGCACGTGCGGAATGCGCCCGTCGAGGATGTGCGCCGCGCCGACGCCGTCGTTGACCGCGTCGAGGCAGGTTTCGATCTTCGGGATCATGCCGCCGGAAATCGTGCCGTCGCCGAGCAGCACATAGGCGTCCTTCGGCGTCAGCGAGCCGATCAGGTTCTTCTGCTTGTCGAGAACGCCCGCCACGTCGGTCAACATGATCAGCTTGGAGGCGCCGAGCGCCGCGGCGATGGCGCCGGCCGAGGTGTCGGCGTTGATGTTATAGGTCTCGCCCTCGGCGCCGACGCCGATCGGGGCGATCACCGGGATCACCCGCGAACCTTCGAAGTGCTTGAGAATCTCGGTATTGATCTTGGCGGGCTCGCCGACGAAGCCGAGGTCGAGGATCTTTTCGATGTTGGAGCCGGGATCGCGCTTGGCGCGGCGGAGCTTGCGCGCCTCGATCAGGGTGCCGTCCTTGCCGGAAAGGCCGACGGCGACGCCGCCGGCGCGGTTGATGAAGGAGACGAGCTGCTTGTTGATGGCGCCGGCCAGCACCATCTCGACGATCTCGACGGTGTCCTTGTCGGTGACGCGCAGGCCGTCGACGAAGGCGCTCTTGATCTTCAGCCGCTCCAGCATGGCGCCGATCTGCGGCCCGCCGCCGTGCACCACCACCGGATTGATGCCGACCTGCTTCAGCAGCACCACGTCGTGGGCGAAGTTTTCGGCCGCCTGCTCTTCGCCCATGGCATGGCCGCCGTATTTGATGACGAAGGTCTGGCCGGCGAAACGGCGCATGTAGGGCAGCGCCTCGGAGAGGGTGCGTGCCGTCTCCAGTCGCCTGTCGCTCGGGACCAGCGGTTCCGTCTTCTCGCTCATGCGGGGCGTTATAGCGGAAAGAGGTTACAGCGGCTAGTTCGGACTCCGGCGCTCGGCCGTGGCCAGCGCCGCCAGTTCGGCGCGCAGCTCGGCAAGGCCGGCGCCGGTCTCGGCCGAGGTCGCGAGCGTCGCCGGATGGGCGGCGACGCGGCCCTTGATCTCGGCCGCCGTCGCGGCGATGCGCCCGGCCAGTTCGGCGGCGCCGGTCTTGTCGGCCTTGGTGAGCACCACCTGGTAGACCACGGCGGCCTGATCCAGCATGGTCATGATCGCGCGGTCGACGTCCTTCAGGCCGTGGCGCGCGTC
>DATKQA010000089.1:0-2878 GCA_035523835.1 Candidatus Sulfotelmatobacter sp. | reverse complement strand
TTCCGCACGGCGTCATTCCCGCCTGCTTGCTGCCATTCTTCGATGACCTGTCGATCGACGAGGCATCATTCCGGCGTCACCTGAGCGACGTCGCATCGGTCGCCGGCATCAGCGCGATCACCATCAACGCGCACGCTTCCGAGGTCGGATCGTGCACCTTCGACGAGCAGCGTCGGGTGCTGGAGATCGCCCAGGACGAGGTCGGTCGCCGTGTGCCGATCGTCAATGGCGTGTATGCCGAGGGCAGCCTCGAAGCGGCACGCTTGGCGCGCCTTGCGCAGGACGGCGGCGCCTCGGCGCTCCTCGTGTTTCCGCCCGGTCCATTCACGCTCGGCCAGCGGCCCGAGATGGCCCTCGCGCATTTCAAGCGCATTGCCGATGCATCGGACCTGCCGATCATCGTCTTCCAATATCCGTTGGCCGGCGGACAGGGCTATCCGTTCGACACGTTGCTCAAGCTGATCGACGCCGTGCCGACCATCCGGGCGGTCAAGGACTGGACGCCCAGCGTGCCGCTGCATGAGAAGCATATCCGGGCATTGCAGGCGCTGCCGCGGCCGGTCAACGTGCTGTCGACCAACAGCGCCTGGCTGTTCTCCTCGCTGGTGCTCGGCTGCAAAGGGCTGTTGTCGGGGGCGGGCAGCGTCATCGCCGATCTGCAGGCGCAGCTCTGGCGCGCCGTCCAGGCCAATGACCTGGCCGAGGCCAAGCGGGTACATGAGCGCATCCGGCCGATGACCGAAGTATTCTACGCCGATCCGTTCGTCGACATGCACAACCGCATGAAGGAGTGCCTGGTGCTGCTTGGCAAGTTGCCGCGCGCCGTGGTGCGGCCGCCGCTGGTCAAGCTCTCGGCCGAAGAGATCGCGCGGCTGCGTACGGCCTTGATCGCAGCCGGCCTTCTTGGCGAAGGTTTGCGGAGCGCCGCGGCGGAATAGCCGGCCCGCCGGCCCCGCATCATGGCGCTCGCCGGCAATGCCTTTCTCGTCTTGTGGAGCGACGTGCTGCCTGCGGCGGACGCCGAGTGGCGTGCCTGGCATGTGCGCGAGCACATGCCCGACCGCCTGACCGTACCGGGCATCGAAGTCGGCCGCCGGTATCTCGACCCCACGCGCCCCAGGCATCAGACATTCATGATGTACGAGGCCCGCTCGCTCGATGTGTTCCGGAGCGCGCCCTATCTCGCGCAGATGAACGCGCCGAGCGTGCTCACGCAGAAGATGCTGCCGTCCATCCGCAACATCCTGCGCGGCGTATGCCGTACCGTCGCGAGCGACGGCCTCGGGGTCGGCACTGTGGTGGCCGCGATGCGCGTCGCGCGTGCGGAGCCGGACCGCCCCATCGTGCCCGATGCCGCCGCTGCTCTGGTCGAGGCCGCGCTGGACCTGCCCGGGGTCATCGGTTCCCATCTCGGCATGGTCGATCGTGCGACCACCGGCATCCCGAGCACCGAGCAGCGGCTGCGGCACGATGCCGATGAGAATTTCGATGCGCTGCTGCTGCTCGAAGGCGCCGACCGCGCGGACATCACCCATGCCGCCGGGAAGATCGAGAGCAGCCCCGCCTTCGCCCGGCTGGCGCCGGCCGCGGTCACAACGGGCGTCTACGATCTGGTCTACCTCTTGTCCGCGAAGACTGCGGGGTAGAGCTCTCTAGGTCCGCTTGAGCCCGGCCCCGCGCGGCAGCGAGGCGAGCGTCAGCACGATCACGACCGCGAGGCCGAGATTGATGAGATAGATGTGGTGCACGGCGCGGGCGAAATCGAAGAGCAAGGGCCGGATCGCCGCGGCGGGTATGGTCGCGCGCAACGTCGGGTCGAGCATGCGGTTGACGAGGTCGGCGCTGCCCGCGAAGTGCGCGGAGAGTGCGGCATTGAGCAGCCCGCCGAATGCCGCGGTTCCGACCGCCTGCCCGACGATGCGCGTATAGACGATGCTCGACGTGGCGACGCCGCGCTCGGACCAGGCGGCATTGGCCTGGATCGCGACGACCATGCAGTTGTTGGCGAGCCCCATGCCGAAGCCGGAGGCGAGCGAGCCGGCGATCGCCCAGGCCGGGCCGCGCGAGGGATCGAGTAACGTCATCAAGACGCTGCCGCCGACGATGATGACCCCGCCGCAGACGGCGACGGCGCGGTAGGGCCAGTGCAGCATCATGCGGCCGGCGACGAAGCCGCCCACGGACCAGAACGCCGACACGGCCATGAGCGTCAGGCCGGCGACGAACGCGCTCCGGCCCAGTACGCCCTCCACATAGGCCGGCAGGAACCCGATGATGCCCATGACGATAGCGCCGCAGATGCCGCTGTTGGCGTTGCCGGTGGCCACGAACCGGTTGCGCCACAACCGCGGCGGCAGGATTGGCTCGGGCGTCTGCCGCTCGTGGATGAGCAGCAGGACAAAGGCCGCCACGGCCAACAGCACCAGTCCGGCGAGCACCGGCCAGCCGACCGTCGTGATCTGGACGAGGGCGAACATGAGGCTCGTCGTGCCTCCGGTCATCAGGATCGAGCCGAGATAATCGATACGCACCTTCCGCTGCTCGACGCTCTCGTGCAGCATGAGGGCGAGCATGATGACTGCGATCACGCCCAGCGGGATGTTGACCCAGAACACCGACGGCCAGCCGAGGTGCTCGACCAACGCTGCGCCCACGATCGGTCCGAGGATCGCGGCGCTGCCGAACGTCATTGAGATATAGCCCTGCATGCGGGCGCGCTCTTCGCCGCGGTAAAGGTCGGCCACGACGGTCTGCGACACCGGCATGACGCCGCCGGCGCCGATGCCCTGAAGGACGCGGAAGACGACGAGGGAGGTCATGCTCCAGGCGAAGCCGCAGAGCAGCGAGCCGATGAGGAACACGCCGATGCCGAGGAACA
>DATKQA010000088.1:0-11650 GCA_035523835.1 Candidatus Sulfotelmatobacter sp. | reverse complement strand
CGCTGACCGGCCGCAAGGCCCGGGCCGCGGGCTAAGGAGCAGGAAGAATGCCGAAACGTATCCTTACCGGCGTCGTGGTCAGCGACAAGGGCGACAAGACGGTGGTGGTCGCGGTCGAGCGGCGCGTCATGCACCCGATCTACAAGAAGTTCATCCGCCGCTCGAAGAAGTATCACGCGCACGACGCCGAGAACAAACACAAGGTCGGCGATGCCGTGCGCATCCAGGAATGCCGGCCGATATCCAAGCTGAAACGGTGGGAAGTGGTGGTCGAGGCCAGCTAGGCGCGCCGCCGCACAGACGAAGGCAGAAGTCATGATTCAGGTCGAAAGCAACCTCGAGGTTGCCGACAACTCGGGCGCCCGCCGGGTCCAGTGCATCAAGGTGCTGGGCGGCTCGAAGCGCAAGGTGGCGACCGTCGGCGACGTCATCGTCGTCTCGGTCAAGGAGGCCATCCCGCGCGGCCGGGTGAAGAAGGGCGACGTGCATCGCGCGGTCATCGTGCGCACGGCGAAGGAAATTCGCCGTCCCGACGGCAGCGCCATCCGCTTCGACCGCAACGCGGCGGTGCTTATCAACAAGCAGAACGAGCCGATCGGCACGCGCATCTTCGGGCCGGTGACGCGCGAGCTCAGGGTGAAGAATCACATGAAGATCATCTCGCTTGCGCCGGAGGTGCTGTGATGGCCGGAAAACTGCGACTGCGCAAGGGCGACAAGGTGGTGGTGCTCGCCGGCCGCGAGAAGGGCAAGAAGGGCGAGATCATCCGCATGCTGCGCGGCGAGGAGCGGGCGGTCGTCGCCGGCGTGAACGTGGTGAAGCGCCACACGCGTCCGGCGGCAGCCAATCCAGGCGGCATCATCGAGAAGGAGGCGCCGATTCACATCTCGAATCTCGCCATCCAGGACCCGAAGGACGGCCAGCCGAGCCGGATCGGCTACAAGTTTCTCGAAGACGGCCGCAAGGTGCGCATCGCCAAGCGCTCCGGCGAAGTCATCGATCTCTGAGGGGGTGCCGATCATGGCTCAGACCCGTTTAAAGCAGCACTACGACGCGGTCGTGCGGCCGGCGCTGCAGGAGAAGTTCAAGTACGTGAATGCCATGCAGGTGCCGCGGCTCGACAAGATCGTGATCAACATGGGCGTCGGCGAGGCGGTCAACGACACCAAGAAGGTGACCGCCGCAGCGGCCGAGCTCACCGCCATTGCCGGACAGAAGCCGGTGGTGACGCGCGCCGCCAAGTCGATCGCCACCTTCAAGGTGCGCGACAACATGCCGATCGGCTGCAAGGTGACCTTGCGCCGCGAGCGCATGTACGAGTTCCTCGATCGGCTGGTGAATATCGCGCTGCCGCGGGTGCGCGACTTCCGCGGCTTATCGGGCAAGAGCTTTGACGGCCGCGGCAATTATGCCATGGGCCTCAAGGAGCAGCTTGTGTTTCCGGAGATCGATTACGACAAGGTCGATGCGGTGCGCGGTATGGACATCATCATCTGCACGACGGCGCGCACCGACGAGGAGGCTAAGGCGCTTCTCGCCGGTTTCAACATGCCCTTCGTGAACTGAGTCGGAGCTGGAGCGAAAGCATGGCGAAGAAGAGTTCGATCGAGAAGAACGAGCGTCGGCGTCGGCTGGCGAAGCAGTATGCCGGGCGGCGTGCGCGGCTCAAGGCGATCGCCGACGATGACACGCAGCCGGCGGAAGACCGCTTTGCCGCGCGGCTCAAGCTGGCCGAGCTGCCGCGCAATTCGTCCAAGGTGCGCATCCGCAACCGGTGCGAAGTCTCCGGCCGGCCGCATGCCTACTACCGCAAGCTGAAAATGTCCCGCATCGCCTTGCGCGATCTCGCATCCGCCGGACAGATCCCCGGCATGGTCAAGTCGAGTTGGTGAAGGAGAACAGGATATGGCATTGAGCGATCCCTTGGGGGATATGCTGACGCGTATCCGCAATGGTCAGCGGTCTGGCAAGGCGACGATATCGACGCCGGCCTCGAAGCTGCGTGCGAACGTGCTGGAAGTGCTGAAGAAGGAAGGTTACATCCGCGGCTGGGAGCGGAACGATTCCAGCGACGGCAAGGCCGAGATCGCCATCGAGCTCAAGTATTACGAGGGCGAGCCGGTGATCAAGGCGATCAGCCGCGTGTCCAAGCCCGGCCGGCGCGTCTACTCCTCGATCAAGGATCTGCCGAAGATACGCAACGGCCTCGGCATATCCATCCTGTCGACGCCGCGCGGCGTCATGTCGGACGCGGATGCGCGCGTCGCCAATGTCGGCGGCGAAGTGCTCTGCCGCGTGTTCTGAGGGAGCGGCGATGTCTCGTATCGGCAAGAATCCCGTCGCGGTGCCGGCCGGCGTGCAGGTCAGCCTCGACGGCCAGAACATCAGCGTGAAGGGGCCGAAGGGCCAGCTCGCGCTGCGCCTGGTCGACGAAATGGAAGCGAAGCTTGCCGACGGCAAGGTGTCCGTGCTGCCGCGCGAGAAGACGCGGCGCTCGCGCATGATGTGGGGCATGCAGCGCACCCTGGTCAGCAACATGATGCAGGGCGTCGCCAAGGGCTTTTCCGTGGCGCTGGAGATCAACGGCGTCGGCTACCGCGCCGCCGTGCAGGGCAGGACGCTCAACCTGCAGCTCGGCTTCAGCCACGACGTCGTCTATCCGATCCCGGCCGGGATCGAGATCAAGTGCGAGAAGCCGACCGCGGTGACCGTTTCCGGCGCCGACCGCCAGCTTGTCGGTCAGGTCGCCGCCGAGATTCGCGCCTTCCGCGGTCCGGAGCCCTACAAGGGCAAGGGCGTGAAGTACGCCGACGAGACAATCCATCGCAAGGAAGGCAAGAAGAAGTAGGAGCGATCGGGCGATGAACAAGCAGATGAAGCTGTTCGAACGGCGCAGGCAGCGCGTGCGGGCGCATATCCGCAAGGTCGCCGGCGCGCGGCCGCGGCTCTCGGTGTTTCGCTCCGGCCGGCATATCTATGCCCAGGTGATCGACGATGCCGCCGGGCGCACCCTGGCGGCGGCCTCGAGCCTCGACAAGGGCGTGCGCGAGGCGAGCAAGACCGGGGCCAACAAGGACGCGGCGGTTGCCGTCGGCAAGCTGGTGGCGGAGCGCGCCAAGGCGGCCGGGGTGAGCGAAGTCGTGTTCGACCGCGGCGGCTATCTCTATCACGGCCGGGTCAAGGCCCTGGCCGATGCCGCCCGCGAGGGCGGCCTGAGCTTTTAACGGAAGGCAGGAAGCATGCTACGTCCCGAAAGCAACGAGCGCGGCGAAGGCGAGCTGCTCGACAAGCTGGTCAGCATCAATCGCGTCGCCAAGGTGGTGAAGGGCGGCCGGCGCTTCGGCTTTGCGGCGCTCGTCGTGGTGGGCGACCAGAAGGGCCGCGTCGGCTATGGCTCGGGCAAGGCGCGCGAGGTGCCGGAGGCGATCCGCAAGGCGACCGAGCAGGCCAAGCGCAACCTGGTGCGCGTGCCGCTGCGCGAGGGCCGGACCTTGCATCACGATGTCGAGGGCCGGCACGGCGCCGGCAAGGTGGTGCTGCGCGCGGCGCCGCCCGGCACCGGCATCATCGCCGGCGGCCCGATGCGCGCGGTGTTCGAGACGCTCGGCGTGCAGGACGTGGTGACCAAGTCGATCGGGTCGTCGAACCCGCACAACATGGTGAAGGCGACCTTTTCGGCGCTCGGCAACCTGATGGCGCCGCGCAGCGTCGCCGCCAAGCGCGGCAAGAAGGTTGGCGAGATCATCGGCCGGCGCGACGGCGCCGCCGCGGCGGCCGCGGAGGAGTGAGTGGTATGGCCAAGTCGGACAAGCCCATGTTGAAGGTCACCCAGATCCGCGCCGCCAACAAGCGGCCGGCGGATCAGCAGGCGACCCTGCTCGGCCTCGGGCTGAAAAAGATGCACCGCACCCGCGAGCTCGAGGACACGCCGGCGGTGCGCGGCATGATTCACAAGGTGCGGCATCTGGTCCGCGTCGATCAGTAACGGCCGGACAGGCGCCAGGCAGTCGAGGTATCGTCCCATGCGTTTGAACGAGATTTCCGATAATCCCGGCGCGCGCCAGGCGCGGCTGCGCATCGGGCGCGGCATCGGTTCCACCAAGGGCAAGACCGGCGGCCGCGGCGTGAAGGGCCAGAAGGCGCGCACCGGCGTGCGCATCAAGGGCTTCGAAGGCGGCCAGATGCCGCTGCACCGGCGCCTGCCGAAGCGCGGCTTCAAGAACCCCTCGCGCGTGATCTACGACGTGCTCAATCTCGACCGCATCCAGGCGGCGCTCGATGCCGGCAGGCTCGCCGCCGGCCCGGTCGATGTCGAGAGCCTGAAGGCGGCCGGCCTGGTGCGCGGCGCCGCCGCGGGCGTTCGCCTGCTCGGCCGGGGCGAGATCAAGGCGGCGCTGACCATCGAAGTCGCCGGCGCTTCCAAATCGGCCGTCGCGGCGGTGGAAAAGGCCGGCGGCAAGGTGGTGCTGCCGGCGGCTGCCGCGGCACCCGAGGTGCCGGAGAAGCAGGCGCGCAAGCCGAAGGCGAAGAAGCCCGCGGCAGAAGAATAGTCCGCACAGGCGGGAGTATCAGTCATGGCATCAGCCGCCGAGCAACTGGCCGCCAACATCAATTTCGGCGCTTTCAGCAAGGCGACCGAGCTGAAGAAGCGCATCTGGTTCACGCTCGGCGCGCTGCTGGTCTATCGCCTCGGCACCTATATCCCGCTGCCCGGCATCGATCCGCAGATCCTCGGCGAGATATTCAAACAGAACTCCGGCGGCATCCTCGGCATGTTCGACATGTTCTCCGGCGGTGCGCTCAGCCGGATGACGATCTTCGCCCTCAACATCATGCCCTATATCTCCGCCTCGATCATCATTCAGCTCATGACGACGGTGTCGCCGCAGCTCGAGGCGCTGAAGAAGGAGGGCGAGGCCGGGCGGAAGAAGATCAACCAATATACCCGTTACGGCACGGTGCTGCTGGCGGCGCTGCAGGCCTACGGCATCGCCACCGGGCTCGAAGGCATGTCGGTGCGCGGTGCCTCGCCGGTGATCGACGGCGGGATGATGTTCCGGCTTTCGACCGTGATCAGCCTGACCGGCGGCACGGTGTTTCTCATGTGGCTCGGCGAGCAGATCACCGCCCGCGGCGTCGGCAACGGCATCTCGCTGATCATTTTCGCCGGCATCGTGGCACGGCTGCCGACGGCGCTGGTCAATACGCTCGACCTCGGCCGCACCGGCGCCATCTCCACGCCGCTGATCCTGCTGATCTTCCTGGTCGCCGTCGCCGTCATCACCGCCATCGTCTTCATGGAGCGGGCGCAGCGGCGCATCCTGGTGCAGTATCCCAAGCGCCAGATGGGCAACCGCATGTTCGGCGGCGAGAGTTCGCACCTGCCGCTGAAGCTCAATACCTCCGGCGTGATCCCGCCGATCTTCGCCTCGTCGCTGCTGCTGATGCCGATCACGGTGGTCAACTTCATGGCCGGCCATGGGCCGGAATGGCTGACCACAGTGACGGCGCTGCTCGGCCACGGCCAGCCGCTCTACATGTTCCTGTACGGCGCGATGATCGTCTTCTTCTGCTTCTTCTACACTGCGATCGTGTTCAATCCGGTGGAGACGGCCGACAATCTGAAGAAGTACGGCGGCTTCGTGCCCGGCATCCGCCCCGGCAAGCGCACCGCGGACTATCTCGACTATGTGCTGACGCGCCTCACCGTGCTCGGCGCCATCTACCTCACCGTGGTCTGCCTGCTGCCGGAATTCCTGGTGGCGCAGTATTCGGTGCCGTTCTATTTCGGCGGCACTTCGCTCCTGATCGTGGTCAGCGTCACCATGGATACGGTGGCGCAGATCCAGTCGCACCTCCTGGCGCACCAGTACGAGGGCCTGATCAAGAAATCCAAGCTCAGGGGCTCGCGGCGATGAAGCTGATCCTGCTCGGGCCGCCCGGGGCAGGCAAGGGCACCCAGGCGCAGCGCCTGCAAGCGAAGCGCGGCCTGGCGCAGCTCTCGACCGGCGACATGCTGCGGGCCGAAGTGCGCGCCGGCTCCGACATCGGCCGCGAGGCCGACGCCATCATGAAGCGGGGCGACCTGGTCCCCGACGCGATCGTCGTCGCCATCATCGGCCGCCGCATCGAGCAGCCGGATGCCGCCAAGGGCTTCATCCTGGACGGTTTTCCCCGCACCGTCGCCCAGGCCGAGGCGCTCGACCGCATGCTCGCCGAAAAGCACGCGCGGCTCGATGCCGTGATCGAGATGAAGGTCGACGACGCCGTCCTGGTCGAGCGCATCACCGGCCGCTACACCTGCGCCAAGTGCGGCACCGGCTATCACGACCGGTTCCAAAAGCCGAAGGTGGCGGGGGTGTGCGACAAGTGCGGCTCGCGGGAGTTCATCCGCCGGGCCGACGACAAGGCCGAGACGGTGAAGGCGCGGCTCGCGGCCTACAACCGCCAGACGGCCCCCCTGCTGCCCTACTACCGGGGCCGCGGCATCCTGAAGCAGGTCGACGGCATGGCCGGTATCGAGGAGGTCGCCCGGCAGATCGAAGCGGTTCTTAATGCCGCCTGAAAATGTTGACTTGACAAAGATAATTTCTATAATCGCGCGCCTCGGGACAGGCGCCGCGGTGGGTTGCTGAAGACGCATCCGGGTTGACGAGGAGAAACGAGCGTGGCGCGAATCGCTGGTGTGAACATCCCGACCAACAAGCGCGTTGAGGTCGCGTTGACCTATATTCACGGCATCGGCCGGTCCAAGGCGAGGGAAATCTGCGCCAAGGTCGGCCTGCCGGACGAGCGGCGCGTCAACCAGTTGACCGACGCCGAAGTCTTGCAGATCCGCGAAACGATCGACCGCGACTACCGGGTGGAGGGCGACCTTCGCCGCGAAGTGGCCATGAACATCAAGCGGCTGATGGATCTCGGCTGCTATCGCGGGCTGCGGCACCGCCGCGGCCTGCCGCTGCGCGGCCAGCGCACCCACACCAACGCGCGGACCCGCAAGGGTCCGGCGCGGCCGATCGCCGGCAAGAAGAAGTAGCGCCGGCGCGGATACGATATAGAAAGTTCGAGGGCTGCCATGGCACGGGAAAAGACCACGCGCGTCCGTCGTCGCGAGAAGAAGAACATCACCTCCGGCGTCGCGCATGTGAACGCAAGCTTCAACAACACCATGATCACCATCACCGATGCGCAGGGCAATGCCATCGCCTGGTCGTCGTCCGGATCGCAGGGCTTCAAGGGATCGCGCAAGTCGACGCCCTATGCGGCGCAGATGGCGGCCGAAGATGCCGGCAAGAAGGCGCAGGAGCATGGCGTGCGCACGCTCGAGGTCGAAGTGAAGGGGCCGGGCGCTGGCCGCGAGTCGGCGCTTCGTGCGCTGCAGGCCGTCGGCTTCACCATCACCTCCATCCGGGACGTGACGCCGATTCCGCACAACGGCTGCCGTCCGCCGAAGCGCCGCCGCGTCTGAGCGACGGCTATGAGGGCCGGCCCGCTGCCGGCCGTTCTGCTGTTTCGCGGCGCCGTTTCGGCGTCGCTTTATGAACACGAGGCGTCAACGTGATTCAGAAAAACTGGACCGATCTGATCAAGCCGAACAAGCTGAACATCGAAACCGCCGAGCAGGGCCGCAGCGCGACCTTCGTCGCCGAGCCGCTCGAACGCGGCTTCGGCCTCACGCTCGGCAATGCGCTGCGCCGGGTGCTGCTGTCCTCGCTGCAGGGCGCGGCGGTGACCTCGGTGCAGATCGAAGGCGTGCTGCACGAATTCTCCTCGATTCCCGGCGTGCGCGAGGACGTGACCGACATCGTGCTCAACATCAAGTCGATGGCCGTGCGCATGCACGGCGACGGGCCGAAGCGCATCACCTTGAAGGCGGAAGGGCCGGGCGAGGTGACCGCCTCGATGATCGAGACCGGTCACGACATCGAGATCATGGACCCGCATCTCGTGCTCTGCACCCTCGACGACGGGGCCAAGATCAACATGGAGATGACGGTGGAGACCGGCAAGGGCTACGTGCCGGGCTCGGCCAACCGGGCCGAGGACGCGCCGATCGGCCTGATCCCGGTCGATGCGCTGTTCAGCCCGGTGCGCCGCGTCTCCTATCGCGTCGAGAATACCCGCGAAGGCCAGGTGCTCGACTTCGACAAGCTGACCCTGCACATGGAGACCAACGGTACCCTGAAGCCGGAGGATGCCATCGCCTATGCGGCGCGCATCTTGCAGGACCAGCTCCAGCTCTTCATCAACTTCGAGGAGCCGAAGGAGGCGACGCGCGAGATCGCCTCGACCGAGCCGGAGTTCAACCGCAACCTGCTGCGCAAGGTGGACGAACTCGAGCTCTCGGTGCGTTCGGCGAACTGCCTGAAGAACGACAACATCGTCTATATCGGCGACCTGATCCAGAAGACCGAGGCGGAAATGCTGCGCACGCCGAATTTCGGCCGCAAGTCGCTCAACGAGATCAAGGAAGTGCTGGCGCAGATGGGACTGCATCTCGGCATGGAAGTGCCGAACTGGCCGCCGGAGAACATCGAGGAATTGGCCAAGCGGCTGGAAGAGCCGTACTGATCGGGAGTATCCGCCATGCGTCATCGTAATTCCGGCCGCAAGCTCGGCATGCGCACCCAGCATCGCAATGCCGTGTTCGCGAACATGGCGGCGGCGCTGATCAAGCACGAGCAGATCACCACCACGCTGCCGCGCGCCAAGGAACTCCGGCCGATCGTCGAGAAGCTCATCACGCTCGGCAAGCGCGGCGGGCTGCATGCCCGCCGGCAGTTGCTGGCCTTTCTGCCGGAGAAGGGCGCGGTCGACAAGCTGCTCGACACGCTCAATACCCGCTATGCCGAGCGGCGCGGCGGCTATACCCGGGTGCTCAAGGCCGGCTATCGCTACGGCGACGCGGCGCCGATGGCGGTGATCGAACTGGTCGATCGTGATCCCGCCGCCAAGGGCCTCGATTCCGGCCCGGTGCAGACGGCGGACGAGGCCGAGGCGGCCGAAGCCAGCGCCTGAAGCGCACCGTTCGCTGAACTCAGGGGGGCGGCCAAACGGCCGCCCTTGCCGTTTATGCGTCAGGGGTCACGGCGGAGCGGCCGGCCGGGACCCGGGCTGGCGATGCCGGCGCGGGATCACTATGTTGATGGCCGAAGCAGCAAGGGAATGGCCATGCGCTTGAGCATCCTGAAGCTCGGATTGGCGGCAGCGGTTGCGCTTGGCGCCGGCATGGCGCAGGCGGCCGATACCAACAAGCGACTGCCGGAAAGCCGGGCGGAAATCGAGCTTTCCTATGCGCCGCTGGTCAAGCGCGTCGCTCCCGCCGTGGTCAACATCTATACCAAGCGCGTCATCGAATCGGCGGCCCGCTCGCGCCTGTTCGACGATCCCTTCTTCCGCCGCTTCTTCGGCGATACTCCGCTGTTCGGCCAGCCGCGTCAGCGCATCCAGCAGTCGCTCGGCTCCGGCGTGATTCTCGACCGCAAGGGCCTGATCGTCACCAACAACCATGTCATCGAGGGGGCGCAGGAAATCACCGTGGCGCTGGCCGACCGGCGCGAGTTCGACGCCAGGGTGGTGCTGGCCGATGCCCGCGCCGACCTGGCCGTGCTCAGGATCGATGCCAAAGGCGAGCAGCTTACCGCGTTGCCGCTGCGCGATTCCGATCAGCTCGAGGTCGGCGACATCGTGCTCGCCATCGGCAATCCCTTCGGCGTCGGCCAGACCGTCACCTCCGGCATCATCTCGGCGCTCGGCCGCACCATGGTCGGCGACGCCGACGCGCAGTCCTTCATCCAGACCGACGCGGCGATCAACCCCGGCAATTCCGGCGGCGCGCTGGTGACCATGGACGGCGCCTTGGCCGGCATCAACGCGGCGATCTATTCCCGCGACGGCGGCTCGCTCGGCATCGGCTTCGCCATACCGGCCAACCTGGTGGCGGCGGTGCTGCACCGGGCGGAGACCGGCAAGGGCGTGGTGCATCCCTGGCTCGGCGCCAGCGGCCAGTCGGTGACATCCGAGATCGCCGGCAGCCTCGGCCTCGACCGCCCGGGCGGCGTGCTGATCAACAATGTCCTGCCCGACAGTCCGGCGGCGCGCGCCGGCTTGCAGGTCGGCGACGTCGTCGTCGCGGTCGACAATCATCAGATCGTCGATCCCCGCGCCCTCAAGTTCCGCATCGACACCCACGACATCGGCCAGACGGCGACGCTCGACGTGCTGCGTCACGGCCAGTCGGCGCAGATCAGGATCGTGCTGGCCAAGGCGCCGGAGAAGCCGCCGCGTGATCTCACCAAGCTCAAGGGCAACGAGCCGCTGGCGGGGGCCACGGTCGGCAATCTCTCGCCGGCCTTCGCCGATGAACTCGGCATCGACCAGGGCGACTTGACCGGCGTCATCGTCACCGAAGTGGCCGACGGCAGCCCGGCCAACCGCATCGGCCTCGAGCCCGGCGACATGGTGGTGAGCGTGAACGGCACCGCCGTGAAGGAGGTCGCCCAGCTCAAGCGGCTGGTCGGCGGCTCCGACAATACCTGGCGCCTGCGCATTCGCCGCGGCGACAAGGAATTCAACCTGATGATCCGCGGATGACGACGTTGTTCGAGGCCGCCGGGCTGGAGCAGGGCGCGCCGCGCCCGCTGGCCGACCGGCTGCGGCCGCAGCGTCTCGACGAGGTGATCGGGCAGGACCAGCTGCTGCGCGCCGACGCGCCGCTCGGCCGCATGGTGGCGGCCGGCCGCCTCGCCTCGCTGATCCTGTGGGGGCCGCCGGGCAGCGGCAAGACCTCGATCGCCCGGCTGCTGGCGGCACATACCGGCCTGCATTTCGAGCAGCTCTCGGCGGTATTCTCCGGCGTCGCCGACTTGCGCAAGGCTTTCGAGGCGGCCAAGGCGCGGCGCCAGACCGGGCAGGGCACGCTTCTCTTCGTCGACGAGATCCACCGCTTCAACCGCTCGCAGCAGGACGGTTTCCTGCCCTATGTGGAGGACGGCACCATCATCCTGGTTGGCGCCACCACGGAGAACCCCTCGTTCGAACTCAATGCGGCGCTGCTCTCGCGCTGCCAGGTACTGGTGCTGAACCGCCTCGACGACACGGCGCTGGAAGCCTTGCTGGCCCGCGCCGAGGCGGTCGAGGGCCGCCCGCTGCCGCTGACGGCGGAAGCCCGCGAGGGTCTCCGCAACATGGCGGATGGCGACGGCCGCTTCCTGCTCAACCTGGCGGAGGAGCTCTTTGCGCTGCCGCCGGCGGCGCCCTTCGACCTGGCGGCATTGACCAAGGCGGTGCAGCGGCGCATGCCGCTCTACGACAAGGCGCAGGAAGGCCATTACAACCTGATCAGCGCGCTCCACAAGAGCCTGCGCGGGTCCGATACCGATGCCGCGCTCTACTGGCTGGCGCGCATGCTGGAAGGCGGCGAGAACCCGCTCTATCTGCTGCGCCGGCTGGTGCGCTTCGCGGTGGAGGACATCGGCCTCGCCGATCCGGAGGCGCTGGTGCAGGCTCTTGCCGCCAAGGACGCCTACGACTTCCTGGGTTCCCCGGAAGGTGAGCTTGCCATCGTGCAATGCGTGATCTATCTCGGCACCGCGCCGAAATCCAACGCCGCCTATCGCGCAGCGGGCGCTGCCAAGCGTGCGGCGAAGGC
>DATKQA010000087.1:0-4802 GCA_035523835.1 Candidatus Sulfotelmatobacter sp. | reverse complement strand
GCCGGCGGAAAGCCTGGCCGGCATCAAGAACAAGCCCGACTACGAACACCTGGAGACACGCCGCTTCGTCAAGCGGCACGGCATCACCCGCTTCAAGCCCAACCCGTTCTTTCCGGTCATCACATTGCTGCTGATGCGGGGCGCCATCGCGGCCCAGAGGCTCGGGATTTTCGAACGCTACGTCGACGAGATGTACCGCCACATGTGGGCCGAACCGAAGAAGATGGACGATCCCGACGTGGTGCGCGCCGCGCTCGACGAATCCGGCCTCGACAGCAAGCGGATCCTCGAACTTGTCCAAGACGCGGCGGTCAAGGACAAGCTGCTGCAGAACACGCAGAGATCCTTCGAGCGCGGCACCTTCGGTTCGCCGACCTTCTTCGTCGGCGACGAGATCTTTTTCGGCAAGGACAAGCTTCGCGACGTCGAGGAAGCGATCGTCGCCGCCGGGTAGGCCGGTCGCGGCGCGGCGGGCCGGGCACGGCTGACGCCCGGACGCTGCCGCGATTGGCCCAGCAGAATCCATCCACGCTCGACGGCCCGTTGCCGCATCGGCCATTGCTGCGGCAGCCGGGCTGCGGTACCTCTTCTCGGCAGCGACACCAGGGGGTTGCAAGCATGAAAACGCGGATTACCGAACTCTTCGGCATCAAGCATCCGATCATTCAGGGCGGCATGCATTTCGTCGGCTTCGCCGAGCTGGCGGCGGCGGTTTCCAACGCCGGCGGCCTCGGCATCATCACCGGTCTGACGCAGCGGACGCCGGAGCTGCTGGCGAAGGAGATCGCCAAGTGCCGCGCCATGACCGACAAGCCGTTCGGCGTGAACCTGACATTCCTGCCGACGTTCTCCTCCCCGCCCTATCCGGAATACATCGACGCGATCCGCGAGGGCGGCGTGAAGATCGTCGAGACGGCCGGGCGCAGCCCGGAGCAGTATCTGCCGGCGCTCAAGGCGGCCGGCATCAAGGTGATCCACAAATGCACCTCGGTGCGCCATTCGCTCAAGGCGGAAAAGATCGGCTGCGACGCGGTCAGCGTCGACGGTTTCGAATGCGGCGGCCATCCCGGCGAGGACGACATGCCGAACATGATCCTGCTGCCGCGCGCCGCCGAGGAACTGAAGGTGCCCTTCGTGGCCTCCGGCGGCATGGCCGATGCGCGCAGCCTGGTCGCCGCGCTGGCCATGGGAGCCGACGGCATGAACATGGGCACCCGCTTCATCGCCACCAAGGAAGCACCGGTGCATGAGAACGTGAAGCAGGCGATCGTCGCGGCCTCCGAGCTCGATACACGGCTGATCATGCGGCCGCTGCGCAATACCGAGCGCGTGCTGCGCAATGCCGGGGTCGATCGGCTCCTGGAGATCGAGCGCGAGAAGGGCAGCAAGCTCACCATCGGCGATATCCACGACCAGGTTGCCGGCGTCTATCCGCGCATCATGCTGGAGGGCGACATGGATGCCGGCGCCTGGAGCTGCGGCATGGTGGCCGGCCTGATCCACGATATCCCGACCTGCCAGGAGCTGATCGAGCGCATCATGCGCGATGCGGAGACGATCATCCGGCGCCGGCTGGAGGGCTTGCTCGCCGCCTGAACCATCATTTGCCGCTTCGTCCGCTTGCTCTCCTCCGCTAGAGTCTGATCGGCGTCAGGCAGTTCGAGGAGGGTAGTCATGGCGGATACGACCAAGCAGGAAATGGCCGTGGTCGTCGGCGCGACCGGCGACATGGGGCAGGTTATCGTCGAGCGGCTGGTCGCCGGCGGCCTCATGGTGCTTGCCGTTGCCCGCAGCGAGCCGGCGCTGAAGGCGCTGGCGGCGAAGCACGCCGCCGTGCGTGCTTGCGCGGCCGATATCGCCGAGGATGCCGCCATCGAGGCCATCCGCCGCGGCCTCGACCGGCCGGTGCGCATGGTGGTGCATGCGGCGGGGCTGCCGCCGACGGCGATGGGCGACGTTCTGGGCGTGCCCTTGGCCGGGGTGGCGGAATCCTTCGCCATCAAGCCGGCCGGCATGATGCGGCTGGTGCGCGCCGTCGACGACCGGCTGGTGGCCGGTTCGCGCCTCGTCGCCATCGGCGGTCATCTCGGGCTGGAGCCCTCGGCCCAAGCCGCCAACCCCGGCATGGCCAACGCCGCCTTGGTCAACCTCATGCGGCAATATGCGCTGGTCTATGGCAAGCGGCGCATCACCGCCCATCTCATCGCCCCCGGGCCGACCGACACCGCCCGCGTGCGCCGCAGCGCCACCCGCCGCGCCGAAACCCGCGGCGTGCCGCTCGACACCGTGCTGGCCGAGATGACTGCGGAATCGCCGCTCGGCATCCTTACCACCTGCGATCAGGTGGCCTGGGCGGTAGCGATGCTGCTTGCCCCGGAAGCCGAGGCCATCACCGGCTCGACCCTGATGCTCGATGCCGGGCGGCGGCACGGCCTGCCCTGAGAGCGGTTCCCCGACCGCCTTGCCGGTATGCTTAATGCCGGTCGTCCGGGGAGCCAATGGCTTGACAACGGCGGCTTTGCGCCGCCTCATGGTGCGCAACAGCGGATCGTCGAATCCGGCGGAAGGCGAGGGAGAGAAAGATGAGCGAGAGCAAGTCGAGCGAGATCGTCGCGCCGAGCCAGGCCGTGACGCCGGTCGGCCTCAATCACCTGGTGCTCAATGTGCGCAACATCGAGGAATCGCACCGGTTCTGGACGGAGGTCCTCGGCTTCAGGCAGGTCGGTGAGTTGAAGCCGACCGAGCGCCGCCCTAACCCGCCGAAGATGCGCTTCTACAGCGGCAACCGCTCGGGCGGCACGCATCACCATGACGTCGCGCTGGTGGAGAATACGGCGCTGCCGGAACCGCCCAAGGAATGGAGCATGTACAACATGCCGCTGGCGGTGAACCACATCGCCATCACCCTGCCGGACCGCGAAGCGTGGCTGAAGCAGCTCGCCTATCTGCAAAAGCGCGGGGTGAAGTTCGACCGCCGGGTCAATCACGGCATGACGCACAGTCTCTACATTCACGACCCGAACGGCTATGGCGTCGAACTGCTCTACGACCTGCCGCGCGAGATGTGGGAGGGCGACATCGACGCCGCGCTGAATTGGGTCGAGGTGCTGCCGACGGATGGGCCGCAGGCGCTGGTCGACGAGACCGAAAAACTGCCGACCTTCCAGGCGGCGGAATAGCTACATCTTCGGAGTCCGACATGGCCAGGCGTCAGAGCGTCAATTTCGCCAGCTTCAAGCACATGAACCCGATCCCGAACGCCAGCCGGATCGGCAATATCTTGATGTCCAGCGTCATCAGCGGCGTCGATCCGGGCACCCGCAACATGCCGCCGGAGCTCGCCAAGCAGATCACCAATGTCTTCATCCATATCCGTAATGCCGTCGAGGCGGCCGGCGGCACGCCCGACGACATCATCAAGATCAATTTCTGGATGAAGGATCCGACGACGGGCCGGACGGCGCTGAACGACGAGTGGGTGAAGATGTTCCCGAACGAGGCGTCGCGCCCGGCGCGGCACACGCTGGCGCTCGGCCCCGACAGCGCCGCCCAGGTGACCTGCGACTTCACCGCCGTTTTCAGCTAGACCCGGAACGATTGCCGATGCTGGACGAAAAGACCATCGACACGATCGCGCGCGCCTATCATCAGGCGGAGAAGACGCGCCAGCGCATCCGCCCGCCGAGCGCGCAGTACCAGGGTTTTTCCGTCGACGACGCCTATGCCGTGCAGCGCCGTCTCGTGGCGCTGAAGCTGGCCGAGGGCCGCACCCTCAAGGGCCACAAGATCGGCCTGACCTCGCGGGCGATGCAGAGCATGGCGGGGATCACCGAGCCGGACTACGGCGCGCTGCTCGACGACATGTTCTTCACCGACGGCGGCGAGATCCCGGTCAAGCGCTTCATCGAGCCGCGGCTCGAATGCGAGCTCGCCTTCATCATGGGCCGTGAGCTCGGCGGTCCCGGCTGCACCATCTTCGACGTGCTGCAGGCGACGGACTTCGTCGTGCCGACGGTGGAGATCGTCGATTCCCGCACCCTTCCCGTCGATCCCGAAACCAAGGCGGCGCGCAAGGTGGAAGACAGCATCGCCGACAATGCCGCCGATGCGGCGCTGGTCATGGGCGGGCGTCCGGTGAAGCCGATGGATGTCGACCTGCGCTGGGTGTCGGTGCTGTGCTACCGGAACGGCATCATCGAGGAATCCGGGGTCGCCGCGGCCGTGCTGAACCATCCGGCCAACGGCGTCGCCTGGCTCGCCAACAAGCTGGCGCCCTACGACATCAGGCTGCAGCCGGGACAGGTCGTGCTCGGCGGCTCGTTCACCCGCACGGTTCCGGCCCGCGCCGGCGACCAGTTCCACATCGACTACGGTCCGCTCGGCTCGATCTCCTGCCGCTTCGTCTGAGGCGGCGTCGCGTGGTATCGGCGGCGAACGAACGGATGGGAGGGTGGAACCATGCGTCGTAGCGACGCCCATATCAGAACCAGCCACGCCGGCAGCCTGCCGCGACCGGAACACCTGATCGAGGCCAATCGCGCCCGTGCCGTTGGCGAGGCCGGCGACGAGGCGCGCTTCCAGCAGCAATTGACCGACGCCGTGGCCGCCATCGTGCGGCGCCAGAAGGACATCGGCATCGACGTGCCCGGCGACGGCGAGTTCGGCAAGGCGATGGGCCACCGCGTCAATTACGGCGCATGGTGGAGCTATGCGTTCTCCCGGCTGGGCGGGCTCGAATTCGGCGCGCCCGGCGCTTATGGCGTGCGCCCTCGCCGCTCGCGCCCCGGCGAACTTGTGCTGAC
>DATKQA010000086.1:0-2752 GCA_035523835.1 Candidatus Sulfotelmatobacter sp. | reverse complement strand
TGTCGGCGCCGGCGAGGTCGCCGTCGCTGCCGGTACGCGGCTGCGTGCCCCGGCGCTCGGCCTCGCCGCCGCCCTCGGCCGTTCCAGCCTCCCGGTCCGCCGCGCGCTCAGGGTGGCGCTCTTTTCCACCGGCGACGAATTGCGCCTGGCCGGCCAGCCATTGCCGCCCGGCGCCATCTACGACACCAACCGGCCACTGCTCCAGGGCCTCCTGCGCGCGCTGCCGGTCGTGGTCACCGACCTCGGCATCCTGCCCGACCGGGTCGAGGCGATCACCACGGCGCTGGCCGATGCGGCGCGGAACCATGATCTGCTGCTCACCTCGGGCGGCGTCTCCACCGGCGAGGAGGATCACGTGCGGGCGGCCGTCGAGGCGCAGGGCAGCCTGCATTTCTGGCGCCTCGCCATCAAGCCGGGGCGGCCGCTGGCACTTGGCCAGATCGGCCGCACGCCCTTTGTCGGCGTGCCCGGCAACCCCGTCGCCACCATGGTCTGCTTCCTGCGCTTTTGCCGGCCGCTCCTGCTGCGCATGGCCGGCGCCGGCGACATCGAGCCGCGGCTCTATCCGGTGCGCGCCGATTTCAGCCATCGCAAGCGGCGCGATCGCCGCGAGTGGCTGCGCGCGCGGCTGGAACGGCGCGCCGACGGTAGCCTCCGGGCCATCCTCTTTCCGCGGCAGGGCTCGCACATCGTGAGCTCCCTGGTGCAGTCGGACGGGCTGGTGGAACTCGGCGAGGAGGTGACGGTGGTGGAGCCCGGGAGTATGGTCGGCTTCCTGCCCTTCAACGAGGTCGGCGCGTGAAAGTGCTGTATTTCGCCTGGCTCAGGAGCAAGGTCGGCGTCGCCGAGGAGGAAGTCGCGCCGCCGGCGGCGGTGACCGACGTCGCCAAGCTGCTCGACTGGCTGAAGACGCGCGGCCCCCGCCATGCGGCGGCGCTGGCCGATCTCTCTGCCGTGCGCGTCGCCGTCAACCAGGATTATGCGCGCCTGCACGACAAGGTCGGGCCCGGCGACGAGGTCGCGCTGTTCCCGCCGGTAACCGGCGGCTGAGGCGATGATCCGGGTCCAGCGCGAGGATTTCGATCCTGGTGCCGAATTGGCCCGGCTCACCGCCGGCAACCACCGTATCGGCGGCGCCGTCAGCTTCGTCGGCCTGGTGCGCGACTTCGGCGGCGACAAGGCGGTCCGCGCCATGACGCTCGAGCATTATCCCGGCATGACCGAGAAGCAGCTTGCCGCCATCGAGCGGGAGGCCGGGGCGCGCTGGCCGCTCGAGGCCAGCCTGATCGTGCACCGCTACGGCAGGCTCGCACTGGGCGAGCGCATCGTGCTGGTGATCACCGCCTCGCCGCATCGCGAGGCGGCTTTCGCCGCCTGCCAGTTCCTGGTCGACTGGCTGAAGACCAAGGCGCCGTTCTGGAAGCTCGAGGAGACGCCGGACGGCGCGGCCTGGGTCGAAGCGCGGGAGGCCGACGACCAGGCAGCGGCGAAATGGCGCCAGGGCTGAGCGCGCCGCGCCGGCGGGCTCAGGCCGGCTGCAAGGCGCTGGCGGTGACCGGCACCGTCCAGCCGTGCTTGTCGGGTGCGGTGCCGTACTGGATGCCGACGATGGCGTCGTAGAGCCGCTGTGTCAGCGGCCCGGTCTTGCCGCTGCCGATGGCGATGCGCTCGCCCTTGTAGCCGAGCTCGCCGACCGGCGAGACCACGGCGGCGGTGCCGGTGCCCCACATTTCCGCCAGCGTGCCGGCGCGCGAGGCCGAAAACACCTCGTCGATCGAGATCGGCCGCTCGGAGGCTTTGATGCCCCAGTCGCGCAACAGGGCCAGGATCGAATCGCGGGTGACGCCGGCCAGGATGGTGCCGGTGAGCGGCGGCGTGATCACCTCCTCGCCGATCTTCACCATGATGTTCATGGTGCCGACCTCATCGATATATTTGCGGTGCACGCCGTCGAGCCAGAGCACCTGGGTATAGCCCAGCTTCTTGGCTTCCTCGGACGCGTAGATGCTGGCCGCGTAATTGCCGGCCGTCTTGGCGGCGCCGAGGCCGCCCTCGACCGCGCGCACGTACTTGTCGGTGACCAGGATCTTCACCGGATTGATGCCCTCGGCATAGTAGGCGCCGACCGGCGAGAGGATCAGGAAATAGATGTAGTTGTGCGCCGGGCGGACGCCGAGGAAGGGTTCCGAGGCGATCACGGTCGGGCGCATGTAGAGCGAGGTGCCGACCTTCCTCGGCACCCAGGCCGCGTCGATGCCGACCAGCGCCTGGAAGGATTCGAGCACCAGTTCCGGATCGAGCGCCGGGATGCAGAGCCGCTCGCAGGAGCGCGCCATGCGCTCGATATGCTTGCTCGGGCGGAACATGCGGATGGTGCCGTCAGCGCCGCGGAAGGCCTTCAGGCCATCGAACACGGCCTGCGCATAGTGCAGCACTGCCGTCGCCGGGTCGAGCGCGAAGGGCTGGTAGGGGATGATACGCGGCTGACGCCAACCCTTGCCCTCGGCATAGTCCATCACGAACATGTGGTCGGTGAAGACATTGCCGAACTGCAGTGTCTCATCGGCCGGGCGCTCCTTCGGTTTGGCCGTGACGGTTACGGCGATCGGCGTCTTGCCGATCTTGAAAAGCCCGGAACGGTTCTGCGTCGAATGATGCACCATGGTCGTCTCCAATCACTGGCCGCGGCGGCAATAGCGGCCGCCCGCCGATTTGCTCCATCTTACGCCCTTGCTGCTGGCATAATGCCATG
>DATKQA010000085.1:0-2232 GCA_035523835.1 Candidatus Sulfotelmatobacter sp. | reverse complement strand
CCCAGCAGGATCAAATTGACGAAGGCCGGACCGACAGGGGTGCTCGCCAGATCGGGGTCGGTCACATAGATGAGGTCGGCTATGATGGCGATGAGCGTCAACGCCGCGACAATGCAGGCACCGACATTGTGGACGATGCTGCCGGTGCGCCTGCGCACGTGTTCGAGTCCGATCGTGAGCGCGAGCCCGACGTCGACGTAAAGCGAAATTTCAGCAAGTCCGGCGGAGTTCTGGTACATGTCGCCGGCAGTGACGTAATGGCGGATCTCGACGATCGCGAGCAGAACCGTGAACAGAATGGCGTCCGCGTCGACCATTCGTGATGGCAGATCGTCTCGGCGCCGCCGCAAGAGCCACCCGGCGAGCCAGAATGACGCGGCGGGAACGCCGTAGCCGTAGAGCAGCCAGTTGAAGATCGGCGTGGTGCCGAGATCGTTGCCGACGATGCGCGGTTCGTAGGCGACGCGCGCCGTTACCAAAACAGCCACGATAGCGGCGAGCCAGCGCAGCCACGGCAAAGGCCTTTTTTCCGCGACCCACGCCGCCGCCGGCGCCATCAGCGCCAGCGCAACCGTGAGCCAGCCCTTCTCCAGCGCGAAGGTCAGTGACAGCGCCAGCGCGGCAAGCGCGCCGGTGGCGTAAAACGCGCTCGCCGCGCCCATGCCCGGTCGCTGCTCGCGCCGCAGCAGATTCTCGGTGGCGATCGCGAAGATCGCAGCGAGCAGCAGCGCCAGCGCGGCAAACGGCAGCGAGCGATCCAGCCCGGCGATGCGATAATAGAGCGCGACCAGAAGGGCGAGCGGCGCGAACGCACTCGATGCGCTCCACAGCATCGGCGCAAGCGCACGGACCGAACGGCCTTGCGCCCAGTATCCGCCGACACCGAACAGCGCCGCCCAGACCGCGGCGAGCGATAAGTGCGAGCCGTAATCGTACCGCTGCGGTTCGGCGATGGCGGGCGCGGCCGGCCCCGCGGGCAGTTTCAGAAAGTTCATGTTCATCTGCACCGCCCAGTGCGCCATCACCACCATGGCAAGGACGGCAGCCACCGGCACGGCCGCGCTCGCGGCTTCGGCCCGCCACGCAACGGCAACCGTCGCCATGGTGAGAACCACAAAGACGGCGAGCGCGGCGGCGTCATGCCGGCTTGCCAGCACGAGCAGCGTGGCGGCAAGCAGATAGATCGACAGCGCCAATGCCGAGATTGGATCGATTTCCCCCGGTCTGGCGTCCGGGCCGTAGAACAGGCCGGACACCAGAAAGACGGCGGCGAGCGTAAAGCCGGCAAGCACGTTGAAGGTATGCGCGCCGATGGCGGCGACCGCGCCGGGGCTGATGCCGGGCAATGTCCAGGCGGCGCTCAACAGGAGTGCGGCCAGCGCCAGCCAGCGCCAGAAGCGCGCCCGCGCCAGCGCAAACGACGCTGCGGTGACAACGGCGATATAGATGTACAGCGCCCAGTAATTCGGCTGCGCCGTGCTGACGAGCATCGGCGCCAGATAGGCGCCGATCACGCCGAGACCAGCGAGCGCCGGGCCGTGCAGCAGTGCGGCGGCGAGAGTCAGCAGCGCCACGATGCCGAGCAGAACGAAGGCCGCCCCAGGCGGCAGGAAGCTGTATAGGCCATATGCCGCGTACACTGTCGCATACGCGACCGTCGTGCCGGCCGCGGTGAGGATGCTTGGAATGTGCGCCGTGGGCAGGCCCGGGAGGCCGGAAAGATTTTCCTTACGCCGCGCCCACTCGCCGGCGGCGATCAGCACGAGCGCCAGCAGCGCGCCGAGGGTGATGCGCAAGCCGGGACCAATCAATCCTTCCTGGATCGTGTAGCGCACCAGAAAGATGCCTCCGAGCGGAACCGCGATGCCGCCGACCCAGACCAGCCAGCGGGTACCGAAGCGCTCCTCGAAACCGATCTGTGCCGGGCGGGGCGGCGGTGCCGCAGGGATGGGCGCAACGGGGACGGATGTCGCCGGCGGCGGGGAGGGCAGGGGTGGCGGAGCGGCTCGCTCTGCCGGCGCGGGGACTTGCGGCGCGGGTGGAACGGGTGCGGGCGCCGGTGTCGCAATCGTTGCAGTTTGCGGGGCCGGCGTGCCGCCTGCGGCGACAGCGCGCTCCAAGCCCATGACTCTGTGCTCGAGACGGCGGACAACGCCGCCCAGCGACGACACCTGAACCAGCGCGACGATGGCGATGACCGGAAATGCCAGCGCGATCAAAACGATGACGAAC
>DATKQA010000084.1:0-13144 GCA_035523835.1 Candidatus Sulfotelmatobacter sp. | reverse complement strand
GCGAAGAAGACATCGGCGGCATGGTGCTGTTTCCCGTGACGACGGCCAAATTGAAAATCCCCGTGATCGCATCCGGCGGCATCGCCGATGCCCGGGGACTGGTGGCGGCGCTGGCGCTGGGCTGCGAAGGCGCCAACATGGGTACGCGCTTCATGGCGACCAGGGAAGCGCCGATCCACGCCAACGTGAAGCAGCGGCTGGTGGATGCCACCGAGCGCGACACGGCGCTGATCTTCCGCACGCTGCGCAACACGTCACGCATCTTCAAGAACAGCATCGCCGAGGAGGTGGTGGCCATCGAGAAGAAGGGCGGCGCCACCATCGAGGACCTGGCCCCGCTGGTCGCCGGCGCGCGCGGCAAGAAGGTCTACGAGGAGGGTGACACCGAGCACGGCGTCTTCTCGGCCGGCATGATCGTCGGCTTGATCCACGACGTGCCGAGTTGCGCCGAGCTGGTGCAGCGGATCATGGATGAAGCCGAGGCGATCATCGCCGGGCGGCTGGAACGCATGCGCGGCCAGGCGGCGCAAGCCGCCGAGTGACGAGGGAGAAGACCGTGGAAGCGCTGGAAGCATTTCGGAGCGAGGCCCGCGCCTGGCTCGAAGCCAACTGCCCGCCGTCGATGCGCACGCCGATGCCGGAGGAAGAGACCGTCTGGGGTGGCCGCAAGGCCAGGTTCGCCAATCCCGACGCCAAGCTCTGGCTCGACCGCATGGGCGGACGCGGCTGGACCGTACCGACCTGGCCCAAGGAATATGGCGGCGGCGGGCTCAGCCGTGCCGAGGCCCGCGTGCTCGACGAGGAGATGCGGCGCCTGAACTGCCGCCCGCCGCTCCTCTCCTTCGGCATCTGGATGCTCGGTCCCGCCATGCTGGAATTCGCCAGCGAGGAGCAGAAGCGCGAGCACCTGCCGAAGATCGTGCGCGGCGAAATCCGCTGGTGCCAGGGCTATAGCGAGCCGGGCGCCGGCTCCGACCTGGCCGGCCTGCAGACCCGGGCGGTCGACGAGGGCGACCATTATCTGGTCAACGGCCAGAAGATCTGGACCTCCTACGCCGACCATGCCGACTGGATTTTCGCGCTGGTGCGTACCGATCCCGTGGCGAAGAAGCACGAGGGCATCAGCTTCCTCTTGATCGACATGGCGACACCGGGCGTCAGCACCAAGCCGATCCGGCTGATCTCCGGCGCCTCGCCCTTCTGCGAGACCTTCTTCGACAATGTGAAGGTGCCGAAGGGCAACCTGGTCGGCAAGGTCAACCACGGTTGGACCATCGCCAAACGGCTGCTGGAACACGAGCGCGCCATGATCTCCAGCATCGGCAACCGCCAGGGCAGCCGCGAGGTGCCGCTGGAAGGCATCGCCAAGCGCTATGCCGGCGAGGCCGACGGCCGCATCGCCGACCCCGCGCTCCGCGACCGCATCGGCAAGCACAAGATGGACGGCCGCGCCTTCCAGCTCACGCTGCGCCGCTCGGCGGAGGAAGCCAAGGCCGGCCAGGGTCCCGGCGCCGCCGCCTCCATGTTCAAGTATTACGGCACCGAGCAGAACAAGCGGAAATACGAGCTGCTGCTCGCCGCCATGGGCACCCAGGCGCTCGGCTGGGAGGGCGAGGGCTTCGCCGACCAGGAGCTCCTGGTGACGCGGGAATGGCTCCGCTCCAAGGCCAATTCCATCGAGGGCGGCACCTCGGAAGTGCAGCTCAACGTCATCGCCAAGCGCGTGCTTGGCCTGCCCGACTGAAAGATCGAGACATGGCTCTGGCATTGACCGAGGAGCAGCAGCTTCTCAAGCAGACCGCGCTGGACTTCTTCAAGGAGAAGGCGCCGGTGAAGACCCTGCGCCGCCTGCGCGACACCAAGGACGCCACCGGCTTTTCGCGCGACCTCTGGCGCGAAATGGCGGCGCTCGGCTGGGCCGGCATCGTCTTCCCCGAGGAATACGGCGGCTCCGACTTCGGCTATCTCGGCCTCGGCCTGGTGCTGGAAGCGGCCGGGCGCACGCTTGCGGCGACGCCGCTGGTCTCCACCGTGCTGCTTTGCGGCAGTGCCGTGATGCTGGCCGGCAACGAGGCGCAGCGCCGCGACGTGCTGCCGGCCGTCGCCGCCGGCGAGCGCATCATGGCGCTGGCGATCGACGAAGGCCCACGCCACCAGCCGCTGCAGATCGCGCTCAAGGCCGCGAAGGCCGGCGACGGCTACAAGCTCAGCGGCGAGAAGGTGTTCGTGCTCGACGGCCATATCGCCGACCAGTTGATCGTCGCCGCCCGCACCGCGGGCAAGCCGGGCGAGGCGGCCGGCATCACCCTCTTCCTGGTCGATGCCGCCGCCAAAGGCATCACCCGCACGCGGACCTTCATGGTCGACAGCCGCAACGCCGCGCGCATTCGTTTCGATGCTGTCGCCGTCGGTGCCGACGCGGTGCTGGGCGAGGTCGACCGCGGCGGCGCCGTGCTGGAACAGGTGCTCGATCGCGGCCGCATCGGCCTTGCCGCGGAAATGCTCGGCAGCGCCTCGGAAGCCTTCGAGCGCACCCTGAACTATCTGAAGACGCGCAAGCAATTCGGCGTGCTGATCGGCTCGTTCCAGGCGCTGAAGCATCGCGCTGCGGAGATGTTCTGCGAGATCGAGCTGGCCAAGTCGGTGGTGCTCGATGCGCTGTCGGCCCTCGACGAGCGCCGGAACGATGTGGCGCAACTGGCCAGCCTGGCCAAGGCCCGGCTCGCCGACACCCTGTTCCTGGTCAGCAACGAGGGCGTGCAGATGCATGGCGGCATCGGCATGACCGACGAGGAGGAGATCGGCTTCTTCATGAAGCGCGCCCGCGTCGCCCAGGCCACCTTCGGCGACGCCGCCTTCCATCGCGACCGCTACGCCGGCCTGGAGGGATTCTAGCGGCATGGGACAACGATGACGGCCCTGCCGCGCGCCATCCTGTTCGATCTCGACGACACCATCCTCTGCGCCTACGGGCCGCCGGGCGTCGCCTGGACGCGCATCACCGAGGAATTCGCCGCGGCTCTCGGCTCCTTGCCGCCCGCCCGGGTGGCGGCGGCGATCGGCGCGCACGGCGCCGCCTTCTGGCGCGATCCGGCGCAGCACAAATACTGGCGTTTCCGCTTGGAGGAAGCGCGCCGCCGCGTCGTCGAGGGCGCCTTCGCCGCGCTCGCGGCCGAAGGCCACGCCGTGCCGGACGCTGGCGTGGCCGCCGCCATGGCCGACCGCTTCAGCAAGCTGCGCGAGGCCGAGATGCATTGCTTTCCCGGCGCCGTCGAAACCATCGATCGGCTGAAGGACATCGGCGTCAAGCTGGCGCTGGTCACCAACGGCGCCGCCGAGCCGCAGCGGGCCAAGGTCACGCGCTTCGCCTTGGAACACCGCTTCGACCATATCCAGATCGAAGGCGAACACGGCTTCGGCAAGCCGGAGGAACAGGCCTATCGCCACGCGATGGGCGCGCTCGGCGTCGGGCCGAAGGACACCTGGATGGTGGGCGATCACCTGGAATGGGAGGTCGCCGCGCCGCAGCGCCTCGGCATCTATGCCATCTGGCTCGATGCCTACGATGTCGGCCTGCCGCCGGGCAGCGCGATCCGCCCCGACCGCATCATCCGCTCGCTGCCCGAACTGCTGTAGCCGATGATGGCCAACCTGCAAGAACGCATCGCGGCTTTCGCTGCCGAGCGCGTCGCGCCGCGCGATTTCAACGGGGAGAGCAGCTTTCCGCTCGATCTCTGGCAGGCGATGGCGGAGGAAGGCCTGTTCCGCATCGGCCTGCCGGAGCGCTTCGGCGGCTCCGGCGCGAGCTATGCCGCCATCGCCGAAGCCGACCGCGTGCTCGCCGAACACGGCGGCTCGCCCGGCTTCGCCATGTCCTGGGCCGGGCATCAGCTCGTCGCCCGTTTCTTCATCGAGGGCTTCGGCAGCGCCACGCAGCAGGCGGCCTATCTGCCGGCCCTGGCCGCAGGGCGCGTCACCGCCGCGGTAGCGATCTCGGAGCCCGGCGCCGGGGCGCATCCGAAGCATCTCAAAACCACGGCAACCCGTGCTGGCGAGGACTTCGTGCTCGAGGGCGGGAAGGCCTATGTCACCAACGGTCCCATCGCCGAGCTTTTCATCGTGCTCGCCATCACCGCCGCCGAGGCGGGGCGCAAGCGCTATTCCGCGTTCCTGGTGCCGCGCGGAACCCCGGGCCTGAGCCAGACCGAGGGGCCGAAGATCGATTTCCTGCGCCCCTCGCCCCATTGCGGCCTGCGGTTCGCCGGCTGCCGGGTGCCGCGCGCCGCCATGCTGGGCGCAGAAGGCACGGCCTACGAAACCATGGCCGGCCCGTTCCGCGACGTCGAGGATGCGGTCGGCACCGGCGGCCTCGCGGGCAGCTTGCAGTACCTCCTGCGACTGATGGCGGCAACACTGAACGATGGCGCAACGGACGAGACCGCGGCCGCGCTCGGTGAACTCAGGGCGTTCGCCGCGCTGGTTGACCATGGCGCCCGGGCCGTGGTTACCGCGCTCAATGCCGGCCGGCTCGGCGACGGCGACGCGCCCGCAACGCTTGCCGGGATCCGCAGCCTGGCGGTCCACATGCTCGTCCGTGCCAAAGCGATCCGCGAGACCTTTGGCGGTTGCGCCCACGACAAACTCGACGCCCTGCTCCGCGATCTCGACAAGTCTTTGGCGATTGCCAAAGGCCCTCGTCTCGTGAAACAAACGAAGCTCGGTTCGGCTCTTCTCGGGAAACGTCCCTGACATGAACGATATCACGCAGCGCAAAGTCGGCACCGTCGAGGCGGTCATCGATGGCCTCGCCACGTCCGGCTACATCTGCAACCGGCAGATCGCCACCGCCGTCTATCTGGCGCAGCACCTGCAAAAGCCCATCCTGGTGGAGGGGCCGGCCGGGGTCGGCAAGACCGAGCTGGCCAAGGCCACGGCGCACTATTTCGACCTGCCGCTGATCCGCATGCAGTGCTATGAAGGCCTAGACGAATCCAAGGCGCTCTATGAGTGGAAGTACGGCAAGCAGCTACTCTACACGCAGATCCTCAAGGACAAGCTCGGCGAGACCTTCCGCGATACCGACAGCCTGGACAAGGCGCTGGCCAAGCTCAACAGCTTCGGCGACATCTTCTTCTCGGAGCAGTTTCTGGAGGCGCGGCCGCTGTTGCGCGCCTTGCAGCAGTCGGTCGGCGCCGTGCTGCTGATCGACGAGATCGACAAAGCCGACCAGGAGTTTGAAGCCTTTCTCTTGGAGATCCTCTCCGACTATCAGGTCACCATTCCCGAGATCGGTACCGTCGCCGCCGAGGTGCCGCCGATCGTCTTCCTCACGTCGAACAACACCCGCGACCTCGGCGATGCGCTGAAGCGCCGCTGCCTGCATCTGCACATCGGCTTCCCCGACGCCAGGCTGGAAGAGCGCATCATCGACGTGCGCGTACCCGGGGTCACCGACAGCCTGCGCAAACAGCTCGTTTCCTTCGTGCAGCAGCTCCGCAAGCTCGAGCTGAAGAAATCACCCTCGGTCAGCGAGACCATCGACTGGGCCCGCGTGCTGCTGCTGCTGCATGCCGGGCAGCTCGAGCCCGACATGGTGCGCGATACTCTGAACGTGCTGCTGAAGTTCGAGGACGACATCGAGGCGGTGGCGAACCAGGTGCCGGCCATGACCATGGAGGCGCGCAAGAACGGCGGCCTGGCATCCTGAGGCCCGGCGGTGAGCGAACCGATCATAAAATTCCTGCAGGCGGCGCGGAGCGCCGGCATCCGCGTATCGGTCGCCGAAAGCATCGACGCCTATCATGCCCTCGATCTGATCGGCTTCGACGACCGCCAGACCTTGAAGGATTCGCTCTCCCTCATCCTGGCCAAGACCCGCGACGAGAAGCAGCTCTTCGAGGAATGTTTCGAGCTCTATTTCACCCGCGACAGCTTCACCGGCGATACCGCCGATTCCGCCGGCGACGGCCGACGTGAACGACAGCCGGAGGAGGGCGATGCCGGCGGCGAGGCGAGCGGCAGCGGCGGCGCCGAAGGACAGACGCCGCTCGCCCGCATGCTGACGGGCAACGACCGCGCCGCACTCGCTGCCGCCATGGAGCGCGCTGCCGATGCGGTCGGCGTGTCGGACATCCGCTTCTTCACCCAGACCAATATCTACGCCCGCCGGATGATGGAGCAGATGGGCCTGGAGGCGCTCGAGCGCGAGATCGCCCGGCTGCGCGCCGAAGGCACGACCGAGGCCGTCGGCCTGGCGCAAAGGCTCGACCGCGGCCGCGGCTATCTCGGCGACCAGGTGCGCGATTTCGTCGAGCGGCAGCTTGCCGTTTTTGCCCGCGGCGCCAACGAGCAACTCCGCGACGAGTTCCTGCAGGCGGCTCGGCTCTCCAATCTCGACCGCCGCGATTTCGAGCGCATGCGGGTCATCGTCCGCGCCATGGCAAAGCGGCTGGCGACCCGCTACGGCCGCGTGCGCCGGCGCAGGCGCCGCGGCCATCTCGACGTGCGCCGCACGCTCCGCCGCAACATGGCGTTCGACAGCATTCCCTTCGTCACCGTCTGGAAGCAGCGCAAGATCGACAAGCCGCGCGTCGTGGTGCTCTGCGACGTTTCCGGCTCGGTTGCCTCGGTGGCGCAGTTCCTGCTGCTGTTCGTCTACAGCCTGAACGAGGCGCTGGCCGACATCCGCTCCTTCGCCTTCTCCGGCAACCTGATCGAGGTCAGCGACATCGTCGAGCAGGAAACCATCGAGGATGCCATCGCCAAGATCCTCAAGGAGATCGGCTTCGGCTCGTCCAACTACGGCCGCTCGCTCGCCGACTTCGCCGAGAAGTGCCTCGACGCGGTCGACAGCAAGACCACCGTCATCGTCATGGGCGATGCGCGCGGCAACAACACCGATCCGCGCACCGACATCATGAAGCTCGTCTTCGAGCGTTCGAAGCGCGTGATCTGGCTGAACCCGGAGTTCCGCTCTTCCTGGGGCACCGGCGATTCCGACATGTACCGCTATGCCCCCTATTGCCACGTGCTGACCGTCTGCAACAGCGTACGCCACCTGGAGCGCACCCTGACCGATCTGCTCAAGGGCAGCAACGTCTAGCTACATGCCCGTTTCGATCCGGTGCACGTTGCCGTGCTGCAGGCGGAAGATGGCGTCCTGCGGCTCGTCGGCGGCGAATATCTCGTCCGGCGACAGGCCGGCATAGAGGCCGCGCAGGATGCGGGCGGTCGCACCATGGGTCACCGCCACCAGCGGCTGCTGCCGGCTCTGCTCGGCGAGCCAGGCCCGCAGCCGCGCTGCCGTCATGGCGTAGCTCTCGCCGCCCGGCGGCACGAAGCCCCAATGGTCGGCGGCGCGGCGCTGGAAGAAATCCGGCGCCTTGGCCGCCATTTCCGGCCGCGTGTGGCCGTCGTAGATGCCCCAGCTCATTTCCATGAGACGGTCGTCGAAACGAATGCAGCCGGGATCGAGGCCAAGGCCCCGGGCGACGATGGCCGCCGTCCGTGCGGCGCGGCCGAGCGGGCTGGCAACGATTTCGACCGCGACGCGGTCGGCGATGAGATCGGCCAGCAGGGCGCCCATGGCCGCGGCCTGCCGCTCGCCGAGCGCGGTGAGCGGCGAGTCCTTGTGGCCCTGGATGCGGCGCATGGTGTTCCACAGCGTCTCGCCGTGGCGCAGCAGGTAGATCGGCTCGGCAGCGGCGGACAAAGCTGGCGTCTCACCAGGGGTCGATGGTGCGTTTGCGCGTGGTGCGCGGCGCCGGCCGCGGCAGGGCCCGCAAGGTCTTGCCCAGGATGGCGCGGGTCTCGGCGGGATCGATCACGTCGTCGAAGCCGAAGCGTCCGGCGACCTCCAGCGCCGTGTTGGCGCGCTTCAGTTCTTCGGTGAAGGCCTTGTGCTGGCGGCTGCGTTCGGCGGCGTCGGCGATGGCCTCCAATTCCTTGCGGTAGATGATGTTGACGGCGCCTTCGAGACCCATGCCGCCGAACTCGGCGGTCGGCCAAGCCAGCAGCATGACCGGCTTCAGCGGCGCCGATCCCATGATGTAGTAGCCGAGGCCATAGGCCTTGCGCAGCACCACGGTCACGAAGGGCGTCGTGGCATTGGCAAGCGCGGTCAGGATGCGGGCGGAATGGCGCACCAGCCCGGTCGTCTCCACCTCCGGCCCAACCATCAGGCCCGGCGTGTCGCAGAGGAACACCATGGGGATGTCGAAGGCGTCGCAAAGCTGGATGAAGCGCGCGATCTTGTCGGAGGCCGGGGTGTCGATGGCCCCGGCCAGCACCATCGGCTGGTTGGCGATCATGCCGACCGGGTGACCCTCGATGCGGGCCAGGGCAACGACCGCGGCCTTGCCGAAATCCGGCCTGAGCTCGAGGATGCTGTCGAGGTCGGCGATGCCGCGGATGGCTTGGCGCACGTTGTAGGCGCGGCGGGGATTTTCCGGCACCAGGTCGCGCAGTTTGCCAACATCGGGCGCCGGGCCGGCAGGAACCGGGCCTCGGAAATAGGCGAGATAGCGCCGTGCGATCGCCGCCGCCTCGTGCTCGTCCTCGCACAGGATGTCGACGGCGCCGGAGGCGACATGCACTGCCGCCGGGCCGATTTCCTCCGGCTTGAATTTCTTGCCGAGCGCCGCCTCGACCAGCGGCGGCCCGGCCATGCCCAGGATCGCCTTCCTGGTGGCGATGCAGAGATCGCAGAGCCCGGCGAGGTTGGCGTTGCCGGCAAAGGCCGGACCGGGAACGATGCCGACGGTCGGCACCAGACCGGAAAGCTGGGCAAAGGTGACGAAGGTCGCGGTGCTGCCGCGGGCGATCACCGTCATGTCGTGCGGCCGCGCCCCGCCGCCTTCCAGCCAGCACACCACCGGCCAGCGCTGGTCCTTGGCCAGATCGAACATGCGATCGATCTTCATGTGATTGATCGCGCTCTGCGTGCCGGCATGAACGGTGTAGTCGTAGGCGACGGTGACGATGGGCGCCCCGTCGGCGGTGCCGGTGCCCATCACCAGCCCGTCGGCCGCGCCCTGCATATCGGCCCGCGCCGGCCGCGCCAGCATGCCGTATTCGACGAAGCTCTCGGGATCGAGCAGCGCGGCGATATTCTCCCGCGCCGTGCTGCGGCCGCGGCCGTGCTGGCGCGCCACCGCCTCCGGCCGGCCGGCATCGAGCTGCTTGGCGCGCGCCTCGCCGAGCCGGCGAAGATCGTCGCGCTCCGCCATACCTAGGCCACCGCCATGCGCAGGCGCAGGCGCGATTGGCGCAGTACCAGGGTCCCGATCAGGATCAGGTTCATCACGTTGAAGATCACGCCGACGAGGAACGCCGCCTGGTAGTTGGCGGTCAGGTCGAAGATATAGCCGCCGAGCCAGGCGCCGAGCGCCATGCCGGTGGTGCCGAAAAGATAGATGCAGCCGACCCGCCATCCCGCTTCGGCGCTCGGGAAGAGATCGCGCACGGCCAGCGCATAGGCCGGAATGATGCCGCCGAAGGCCAGGCCGAAGCCGGCCGACAAGGCATAGAGGGCATAGAGATTATCGGCCACCAGGTAGAGCGAGAGCATGATCGCCTGGCAACTGGCGCCGATCAGCACCGTGCGCAGGCCGCCGATGCGGTCGGAGAGCCGGCCCCAGAACAGCCGGCTGAAGAAGGCGCAGGCCAGCAGCAGCGACAGCATTTCCGCGCCGCGTTCCGCCTGGAAGCCGAGGTCGCTGCAGAAGGCGACGGTATGCACCATGGGCATGGCCATGGCGGTGCAGCAGCCGACGATGGCCAGGCAGAGCATGGCGAGCACCAGATTGGCCGGCAGGCCCAACACTTGCTCGCCGCGCCGCGGCTCGGCGGCCAGTGCCGTCGCATGCTGCGGCGGCGGCCGGCGGTGCAGGAAGAGCGCCATGGGTGCCATGACGGCGGTGCAGAGCAGGCCGAACCAGAACAGTGTGGCGCGCCAGCCGAACTGGTCGATGGTGTGGCTGAAGATGGGCGGCCAGACGGCGCCGGCAACGCTCTGCCCGCTCGCCACCAGGGCCGCCGCGACGCCGCGCCGGCGGTCGAACCAGCGCATGACATTGGCCATCAGCGGGGTGAAGGTGGTGGAATTGCCGAGCAGGCCGATGAACAGCGCATGCGCCAGCAGAAACTGGCCGATGCCGTGGCTGGTGCTGACCAGGACGGCGCCGATGCCGACCATGACGGAACCGAGCAGCGCCGGCCACATCACGCCGATGCGGTCGGTCAACCACCCCATGACGATGCCGCCGATACCGGCGCCGATATAGACGCAGCTATTGCCGAGCGCCGGCCACGACCGCGGCCAATCGAATTCGGCGGCGATCGGTTTCAGCGCAACGACGACGACATAGGGTATGCCGTAGCCGAATGCCATCATGGTCAACGAGACGATGGCGATGACCCAGCCGTAAGGCGTCTCGACGCTGCTTTGGTGACGTTCTGCCATGGCACTATCTTGACACAACTGAAATCGCAGACGCCGATGCAACCGGATGGGTGATGCGGCGTTTCCCCCTATACGGACCGTAGCATGCTTTGCTGCGTGCAAGGAATTTTGCTACTGCAACCGGCCTTTGAGATGCTGGTCGCGGCCGGGGCGGTCAGCGGGTACGCCCGGTGCAACTGCGGGGAAGGAATGCCCATGGCGGCAAAACGCCACCCGGTTGATGTTCATGTCGGCGGTCGGCTGAAGCAGCGACGCACGCTGATGGGCCTGAGCCAGGAAAAGCTCGCCGCCCAGGTCGGCTTGACCTTCCAGCAAATCCAGAAATACGAAAAAGGCGCCAACCGGATCACCGCCAGCCGCCTATATCAGTTCGGGCGCATTCTCGATGTTCCGCCGTCGTTCTTTTTCGACGATATGCCGAGCGAATTGGCGGAAGAGGAAGGCGCGGCCGCGCCTCTGGCCGAGGTCCGCAACGGCGCGGCAGTCGACACCGACCCCTTCACCAAACGGGAAACACTGGAGCTGGTCCGCGTCTATTATCAGATTCGCGACGCCGCTGTGCGCAAGCAGATTTATGAACTTGCCAAGTCGGTGGCGCAGTCGGCCGCCGAGCTGGAAGCGAACCGCGAGGCCGGCGAACACTAGACGCTAGAGCCGGCGCCAGCTCAGCTCCCCTGCACGACGCCGGCGGCACGCAGTGCGGCGATCGCCTCGGCGCCGAACCCCGCCTCGCGCAAGATCGCGTCACTGTGCTCGCCGAGCCCTGGCGCGCGCGGCAGTTCCCGGTCGACGGCGCCGCGGCCGGGCAGGGAGGGAATCGGCAGGTTGCCCAGCTCCGGCTGCCGCACCTCGGCGAAGATGCCGGCATGGCTTGCCTGCGGATCGGCCTGCAGATCCTCGTAGGCGTTGATCGGGGCACAGAGCACGTCGAACTCGCGGAAGCGGTCGAGCCAATAGGCGCTGGTGTTCGCCTGCAGCATCCCGGCAATCGCCGCATTGATTTCGTCAGCCCGCTTGAGCCGGGCCTCGTTGCTGGCAAGCCCGGGATCGTCGATCCAGTCCTGCCGGCCGAGCGCCCGGCAAAGGTTCTGAAACATGTCGCTGCGGATGGAAACCAGCGCGATTTCGCCGTCGCTGGTCGGATAGGTGCCCGATGGCACCGTGCCCGGCGCGCGCGGCGCCCCCTCGCTCAGATGATCGTCGATGATGTTGATCGACTGGAAGGCCGCCGCTGCATGCAGCAGCGACAGATCGAGCCGCTGGCCGCCGGCGCCGCCTTTCCGCGCATAGAGCGCGGCGCCGATCGCCTGCGCCGCATAGATGCCGGTGGCGATGTCGGCGACGATGAAGCCGACGCGACGGGCCTTGCCGCTGTCGTCGCGGTTGAGTGCCATCACGCCGCTCAGGGCCTGGATGATCGTGTCGGTGCCGGGCCGGGTGGCGTAGGGACCGTCCTGGCCGAAGCCGGTGATGGAGGCGTAGATGGCGGTCGGATTGACCTTCTGCACGTCGGCGTAGGCCAGGCCGAGCCGAGCGGCGACGCCCGGGCGGAAGCTTTCCAGCACCACATCGGCCTGGGCCGCGAGCCGACGCAGCACATCGCGCGCTGCCGGCTTGGCGGCATCGAGGCAGAGCGAGCGCTTGCCGATGTTGCCGACCAGGCTGAGCGCGCTCAAGCCGCCGCGGGCCTTGCCCATGAGCCGGCCCCAATCGCCGCTCGGCGGCTCGACCTTGACGACCGCGGCGCCCTGCTGGGCCAGGATCGAGGCGCAATAGGGGCCGGCGAAGCCTTGTGCCAGGTCGAGGATGCGGACGCCGGCATAGGGGCGATCACTCATGGCGGAACTCACCTTGCAAGGAAGCCCCGCACGGCGGCGAGGAATTCGGCGAGCTTGTCGTGGTGCACCCAATGGCCGGCACCTTCGACATTGAGCAGGCGCGCGTTCTGGAAGTGGCGGATGCGGCCGTCCTGCTCGGGATCGCTGGCCCAGCTTTCGGTGCCGCGGATCAGCAGCGTCGGGCAGGTGATGCGCGACCAGAGCGCATGCACGTCGGCATCGGGCAAGCCGTAGGGCGGGAAGGCGCGGACGTAATTGTCGAACTTCCAACTGAAGGTGCCGTCCTCGTTCTGATTGACGCCGTGCACGGTCAGGTGCCGTGCCTGTTCCGGCGAGAGATGCGGATTTTCCTCCTGCATGCGCTTGAAGGCGTCCTCGACCGTCGGATAGCGGCGCGGCACCCGGCCGGACAGTTTGCGCAGGGTGCCGATCCAGCCGGTCATGCGGTCGGCGATCGGTCGCTGCGCGCGCTGCGCCAGCATCTTCGGCGGCGGCCCCAGGCCCTCGACGGCGACGAGCCTGGTCACGTTTTCCGGATGCACGCCGGAATACATCAGGCTGATGGCGCCGCCGAGCGAATGGCCGATGACGGTGACCGGCGTGAGTTTGGTCTGGTGCAAAAGCTGTGCAATGTCGTAGACGAATTCGGCGATGCCATAGCTGCCGCCGAGCATCCACTGGGAATCGCCGTGCCCGCGCAGGTCCGGTGCGATGACGTGATATTCGTCGCGGAAGGCGCGCGCCACCCAGTCCCAGTTGCGGCAGTGATCCCGCCCGCCATGCACCAGCAGCATCGGCGGCGCGCCCTCGTTGCCCCAGTCGACATAGTGCAGCCTGAGCCGCT
>DATKQA010000083.1:0-3712 GCA_035523835.1 Candidatus Sulfotelmatobacter sp. | reverse complement strand
AGCGCGCCGAGCGGAATGAGCAGGACTTCCGCGGCGGCGGCGATGCGGCGGCCGAGCTCGCGCTCCGCCGTCGGTGCCGTCGCCGTCGCGGATGGTGCTTCGGCGAGATCCACGATCAGCTTGTGCTGCCGAGCACGCCCGCGACCAGGTAATTCATGGACTCGAGCTTCACGTCGCTGTTGGCGATGGCCGTGCCACCGGCGATCACCGTCTGGCCCTTGTTGTCGGCCAGCGGGCCCTTGAAGATTGCGTAGGTGCCGGCGGTGAGCTGCGCCTTGGCGTCGTCCGCGTGCTTGCGGGCTTCGGCGCCGACCTGTGCGGTGTAGGGCGACTGCTTGATCAGGCCCTCCTTGAAGCCGCCGCGGTAGAAGTTGGGGATCGGCTCGCCCTTCATCGCCATGCCGACGAACTTCGGATAGAGATCCTCCCAATTCCACTCGGCGCCGGTGAGATAGCCGTTCGGCGCCAGCGCGAGCTGGCTGGCGTGATAGCCGCAGGTCTTGGCGCCGCGCTTCTCGGCCGTCTGCACCACCACCTTGGGACTGTCGACGTGGCAGGTGATGACGTCGGCGCCCTGGTCCACCAGGCTGTTGGTGGCTTCCGCCTCCTTGACCGGCATCGACCAGTCGCCGGTGAAAATGACCTGGGTGGTGATATCCGGGTGCACCAGCCGGGCGCCGAGGGTGAAGGCGTTGATGTTCTGCAGCACCTGCGGAATCGGCTTGGCGGCGACGAAGCCGAGCTTCTTCGACTTCGTGGCATAGCCGGCGACGATGCCGTTGATGTGCTGGGCCTCGAAGATCCAGCCGAAGTAGCTGCCGATGTTCTTCGGCATCTTGTCGGTCCACAGGCCGGCGGCATGCTCGAAGCGCACGTTGGGATACTTTGGCGCCAGCTTCAGGATATGCGGATCGAAATAGCCGAACGAGGTCGGAAACAGCAGCTTGGCGCCGTCCTGCTCGATCATCGACTGCATGGTCTTCTCGACGGCGACGTCTTCGGGGACGTTTTCCTCCTCGAGCACGGCGACCCCCGACATTTTCTTGACCGCGGCAGCACCCTGCGCATGCGCCTGGTTGTAGCCGAAGTCATCGTGCGGGCCGACGTAGATGAAGCCGACCGTGAAGTTGGCTGCGCGGGCCGGTCGGAAGGGCAGAATGCTGCCTGCCACGCCGGCGGCTGCCGCGCCCTGAAGCAGATGTCGACGAGTGATGCTGCGGTCGAATGTCATGCCTGATCCCTTTCTCGGCATTGTCCTCGGCCATAGTCCTTGTCTGGCTATGGCGTGCCCTTGGTATGGCAAGCAATACAAGGCCCATGCCAGCCTGAGACGGCAGCGCATAACTCTTTGACGACAAACGGAAGATTGTCGTTTGGCGGAAATCGTGGCGGCGGCACCGGCTGAGCATCGAATAAGCACTTCGCGGCGCACCGGATGGCCGGACGGGTCGGGCCGGGCGCGGCGCGGGCCCGATTTCGATATTCGTTCCCATCTCGGCAGCGGCAGCTAGAGTTTTGATATCGGACCATAAAATCGGATGGGCACCGACCCGAGCCAGCATCGGTCGAACGACATCAACGAGCTTGTTGGGCGGCTCGATTTGTCGTGGCTAATTTTTATGCAGAAAATGCCATAGTGTATGCAATAACCCTCGCCGGAAACGCCGCGCCGAGCTGATCGAAATGAAAAGTGGCGGTTCCGCGTGCGCTCGGCATGGCATTCTTCCTGCAATGCCGGGTTGGGGTACGGGTTACATCTGATGAGCGATCGAAGCATGGCGGGCGACGGACTTGGCAGCTTGCAACTGACGGCGCTTGCCGCCGCCTACGCCGAGGGCCGCCTGTCCGCGGCGGCCATGGTGGATGGGCTGCTGGCACGCATCGCGGCTGCCGGCGACGACCACGTCTGGATCCATCGCGTGCCGGATGTGGCGCTGAGGGCGCGGGCCACAGAGCTCGACGCGAGACGCAGGAAGGCAGCGGGCGGCAAGGAGCGGCTCCCGTTGTTCGGCGTGCCGTTTGCCGTGAAGGACAACATCGATGTGGCTGGCTTGCCGACGACGGCGGCGTGCCCGGCCTTCAGCTATACGCCGGCCCGCTCCGCCACGGTCGTAGAACGGCTGCTGGACGCCGGAGCCATCCTCGTCGGCAAGACCAACCTCGACCAATTCGCCACCGGCCTGGTTGGCACCCGCTCGCCCTATGGTGTGCCGCGCAATCCTTTCGATGCGCGCTATATCCCCGGCGGTTCAAGCTCGGGCTCGGCAGTGGCGGTGGCGGGCGGCCTGGCGAGCTTCGCGCTCGGCACCGACACCGCCGGTTCCGGCCGCGTGCCGGCCGCGTTCAACAATATCGTCGGGCTGAAGCCGACGCGCGGCCTGGTCAGCGCCTCCGGCGTCGTGCCGGCCTGCCGCTCGCTCGATTGCGTGTCGATCTTCGCGCTCTCCGCGGCGGATGCGGCCCGCGTGCTCGATGTCGCCGCCGGCTATGACGCCGGCGATCCGTTCTCGCGTTCGGCCGAAGGCGCGCTGACCAGCTTTCCGCCGAATTTCCGCTTCGGCGTGCCGGCGGCAGGCGACCTCCAGTTTTTCGGCAACGGCGAGATCGCGGCGCTCTACGATCGTGCCGTCGATGCGTTGACGGCGCTTGGCGGCGAGCGGGTGGCGATCGACTTCGCGCCGTTTGCCGAGGTGGCGGCGCTGCTCTACAGCGGCCCCTGGCTGGCCGAACGGCTGGCCGCCGTCGAGCAACTGATCACCCGTGCGCCCGAGGCGCTCCTGCCGCTGACCCGCGACATCATCGCCGGGGGCGCGCGCCATACAGCGGTCGACGCCTTCCGCGGCTTCTACTGGCTCAGCGAACTTCGCCAACGCACCTTGCCGACCTGGCGGGCGGTCGATGTCATGGTGCTGCCGACGGCGGGCACCATCTATACCCTGGCCGAAGTGGCTGCCGATCCCGTCCGGCTCAACAGCAATCTCGGCATCTATACCAATTTCGTCAATCTGCTGGACCTCGCCGCCCACGCGGTGCCGTGCGGACGGCAATCGAACGGACTGCCGGCCGGCGTCAGCTTCATCGCGCCGGCCTTCACCGACGGCGCCCTGGCGCGTCTCGGCCAGGATTTTCAGCGCCGCCTGGACCTGCCGCTCGGCGCCACCGGGGAAAAACTGGCACCGGACGACGCCGTGCCGCCGCGTGCCGCGGCCGACGGCACGATACCGCTCGCCGTGGTTGGCGCGCATATGCGCGGCATGCCGCTCAACGGCGAACTGGTCGAGCTCGGTGCCCGCTTTGCCGGGGCGGTGCAGACCGGCGCCCGCTACCGCCTGTTCACGCTCGGCGGGTCGCCGGAGCGGCCCGGCATGGTGCGGGTGGGTGAACCGGACGGGGCGCCGATCGAGGCGGAGCTGTGGCTGCTCTCGCCGGCGGGTCTCGGTGCGCTGGCGGCGCGGGTTGCGGCGCCGCTCTGCATCGGCAATGTCGAACTCGCCGACGGCCGGAGCGTGAAGGGCTTTCTCTGCGAAGCCGTCGGCGCCACCGGCAAGCGCGACATCACCGCCTTCGGTGGCTGGCGCCGCTATCTCGCGGGTTCCTAGCCCGGTCCGACGATACCCGACTGCAGGCTGCCGGCACGCAGAATCTGCCCGCCTTGCGTGGCGACGCCCGCGGCATAGTCGCTGAAGGCCTGACGCACCACCGCGACATGGCG
>DATKQA010000082.1:0-5774 GCA_035523835.1 Candidatus Sulfotelmatobacter sp. | reverse complement strand
CCGTGTCCTTTTTTGGGAGCGAGCCGCGCGCCCTCTATTTCAGGTAGTCGACCAGCACCCGGCCGCCGGGCAGCGTCAGGTCGGCGATGAAATGGCGGCCGCCGACGACGCGCCGCACCGGCAGGTCGGCGACCGGCGCGTTGACATGCGGCACCAGGTGCAGCCGGGCCGGCCCGGTCCAGGATCCCTTGACCTTGAAATCCTTCAGATTGTAGGCCACGAGTTGGGCGATCGCCGGCTTGCCGTCGACATCGGGAATGACCTTCAGGTTGACCTGGGTCTTGCCGAGCGAGGCCAGGGTCTTCTCGGGGTGGCGCACCTGGCTCTCGTGCTTGTAGGCCATGGTGCCCATGGCGACCTGCTGGCCGGCATAGGCGAGCGTGCCGGTCAGCGTGTCCTCGTACACTTCGAGCTTGGGATGGGCGTACTTCTTCGGAAAGCCCCAGATTTCCCGGCCGGCGACGATCGGCGGATCGTCGTCGAGATACATCTGCGAAACGAAGTTGCAGGGCTCGCCCTTGTAGGAGCAGGGAAGCACCACGCCACTTTCGGTATAGTCGCCGAAACCCGAGGAGTCCGGCATCTTGATCCATTCGTAGAACACCTGGTTCGATGGATCGGGCACCAGCGGCTCAGGTACCGCCTGGCGGATCGCGTCCTTGTCGCTTTCGTAGATGATGATCATGTATTCGCGATTGACGAAGCGGAACGGCAGGTGCGGATAGCTCGGCCCGGCGGCCGGCATCGACGGCAGATGCAGAGTCTCTTTCTTCTTCATGGGGCCCTCAGGTTGGCGCGGTACAGTTGACGCAAACGGTTTGCGCGGCGATCACAGGAACTTCTCCTCGACATCGGTCGAGGACTGGTGGCCGATCTTGTCGTAATGCTGGTGCAGGAACTGCTCGCCGCGCTCGCGGCCGAGCTCGTGCAGATACATCAGCCAGTCCCAATCGGCATTGATCTTGGACGACACGCTCATGCGGCCGAGCACGTCCTCGGCATCGATGGTGTGGATCAGCATGCGCTTCAGCCGGCCGCCATCGTCGAAGCCGCCGTCGATCAGCTTGGTGACGAAATTGATCACCCGGATCTCGCGCATCAGGCTCGAGTTGAAGCTGAGCGTGTTGATGCGGTCGAGAATCTCCTGCGCCGTGTTCGGCAGCTTGGGGATGTTGATCGGGTTGAGCTGGACGATCAGCACGTCCCGGGTCTCGGTGTGATAGATCAGCGGATAGAGCGGCGGATTGCCCATGTAGCCGCCGTCCCAGAAATATTCGCCGTCGATCTCCACCGCCTGGAACATGAACGGCAGGCAGGCCGAGGCCAACACCGCATCGACCGTGACCTTGTGCTGATCGAACACCTTGATCTTGCCGGTCATCACGTTGGAGGCGCAAATGAACAGCTTGACCTTCCGCTCCTTGTGCATGGCCTCGAAGTCGATGACCGACGACAGCACGTCGCGCAGCGGGTTGAGGTTCATCGGATTCATCTGGTAGGGCGAGAAGATGCGCGAGAGCGCATCCGACATGATCCAGCCCGGCGAGAAATCCATGTTGCCGGGACTCATCATCTTGTCCCAGATGGTCGGCTTCAACATCGACTTGTTGGCCGCGTCGGCGATCTTCTTCCAGAACTCGCGCAGCTTGTCGCGCGCCCCTTCGTTGCCGCCGATGGTCAGGCCATAAGCGGCGACCGAGGCGTTCATGGCGCCGGCGGAGGTGCCGACGATGCCGTCGATCTCGAGGTTGCCCTCCTCCAGCAGGCGGTCGATCACCCCCCAGGCGAAGGCGCCGTGCGCGCCGCCGCCCTGCAACGCCAGATTGATCCGCTTGCTGTTGCCATCGGATCCGTTCGACGGTTTCTTCGCCACGTCGCGCTCCCCCTGGGATCGCCGTCTGGTGCGATCAGTGCGCGACCCAGCCGCCATCGACGGGAATGGCCGTGCCGGTCATGGAGGCCGCCATGTCGGAGGCGAGGAAGCAGGCGAGCGCGCCCATCTCCTCGACGGTGGCGAACTTCTTGTTCGGCTGGTTGGCCAGCAGCACCTTCTTGATCACGTCGCCCTCCGACATGTGGAAGGCCTTGGCCTGGTCGGGAATCTGCTTCTGCACCAGCGGCGTCCAGACATAGCCCGGACAGATCGCGTTGGCGGTGATGCCCTCTTCCGCCACTTCCAGCGCCGTCACCTTGGTCAGGCCGAGCATGCCGTGCTTGGCGGCGCAATAGGCCGACTTGTAGGGCGAGGCGACCAGGCCGTGCGCCGAGGCGATGTTGATGATGCGGCCCCACTTGCGGCTTTTCATCCCGGGCAGCGCCGCCTTGGTGGTGTGAAAGGCGGAGGAAAGATTGGTCGCCAGCACCATGTCCCACTTCTCGACCGGGAATTCGTCGATCGGCTGCACGTGTTGAATGCCGGCGTTGTTGACCACGATGTCGATCTTGCCGAGCGACTTGGCGGCCTGCTCCATCATCCGGTAGATGTCGTCGGGCACGCTCATGTCGGCGGCGCCGAAGACGACTTCGACCTTGTTCTCCTCGGACAATTGCTTCACCAGATCGTCGCTTTCCTTATTGGCCTTGCGGCTGTTGAGGACGATGGCGCAGCCTTCGCCCGCCATCGCCTTGGCGATGCCGAGCCCGATACCACTGGTCGAACCGGTGATGACTGCGACTTTGCCCTTGAGCATGATCCCCTCCTGCTGCCGATTGCCCGCCACGCGCGCACCACATCGCCAGGCGGCGCCACGCCGGTCCGGTCCGATGGGCTGTCTCGAACAGAATTTAAGTTACCCCGCTTTATCCTAAGCGTGGCGCACCTGTTCGCCAAGCGGTTTCCGGCGACGCTTTGGTGACACGCGCCATGGCGAAGGCTGGACGCCGGGTTCGGATCGGCTAGTCTGGCGGCCGGCCGATGCCGCCAACAACGAACAGAATGGGGAGGGTCCGAAAATGATGTCCCGACTTGCCCGGTCGCTTGCCGCCGTCCTCGCCGGCGCGCTGCTGATGTCGGCGCCGGCCGCCCGCGCCGCCGAGGGCAATGCCCGCCCCATCATCTTCGTGCACGGCAACGGCGATACCGCCGGCCTCTGGCTCACCACCATCTGGCGCTTCGAATCGAACGGCTATCCGCGTAGCCTGTTGGATGCCATCGACCTGCGCTATCCGACGGCCCGCACGCGGGACGACACGCCGCAGCCGGGACGTTCGTCCACCGCCGACGTCATGCATCAGCTTGCCCAGGAGGTCGCCACCATCCGCAAGCGCACCGGCGCGGCGAAAGTGGTGCTGATCGCGCAGTCGCGCGGCGGCAATACCGTCCGCAACTACCTGAAGAACGGCGGCGGCGCCCAGTATGTGGCCATGGCCGTGCTGGCCGGCGCGGTCAACCACGGCGTGGTGGTCTCCGACAGCGTGCTGGTCGGCAGCGAATTCAACGGCGCCGGCGCCTTCATGCGCGACCTCAATTCCAGCCCGGACGAGGTGGTGGCGGGGGTCAGCTACATGACGATCCGCAGCACCGACAACGACAAGTTCGCCCAGCCGGACGGCCGCTACTTCGGCCTGCCCAAGGTGCAGACCGGCGTCGGCTACGACGGTCCGGCGCTCAAGGGCGCGCTCAACATCGCGCTGCCGCGCATCGATCATCGCGAAACCGGCTACTCGCCGGAGGCGTTCCTGGAGATGTATCGATTCGTCACCGGCAGGGATCCGCAGACGCTCGACATCCTGCCCGAGAAGCATCCGGTGCTGGCCGGCCGGGTGACCGGCTTCGAGGCCGAACAGCCGACCAACATCGGCGTCGCCGGCGCCAAGGTGGAGATCTACGAGGTGAAGCCCGAGACCGGCGAGCGGCTCGGCCCGGCCGTGCTCAGCAGAACCACGGCCGCCGACGGCCAGTGGGGACCTTTCGCGGCTCGCGCCGATGCCTACTACGAATTCGTCGTCGCGGTGCCGGGCATGCCGGTCACCCACATCTACCGCTCGCCGTTTCCGCGCTCGAGCGGCTATGTCAATCTCCGGCCGCAACCTTTCGGCGCCCATGACCGGGAGGCCGGCGCCGTGGTCTACATGACACGCCCGCGCGGCTATTTCGGCCTCGGCCGCGACGTCATGCTGTTCGACGGCAAGCCGCTTGTCGGCGTGCCCCCCGGCGTGCCGAGCGTTGCTTCCGTGGCGCTGCGTTTCGACGCAACGCCAAGCCGCTCGGTGCAGGCGATATTCAACCAGGAGGGCATTACCGCCCGGACCTGGCCGGTCAAGGACAACCAGGTGAGCGTCATCGAACTCACCTATTGACGGCAGGGGCGGCCGAACCCGGCATGGCCGATGCGATCGAGTGCGTGGTGGTCGGCGCCGGCGTGGTCGGCCTGGCGGTGGCGCGCCGGCTGGCCCGCGACGGCCGCGAGGTCGTCGTGCTCGAGGCGGAAGGCGGCATCGGCTGCGGCACCTCGTCGCGCAACAGCGAAGTGATTCATGCCGGCATCTACTATGCGCCGGGCAGCCTGAAAGGCCGGCTCTGCGTCGCCGGCAAGCTCGCGCTCTACGACTATTGCCGCAGCCACGGCGTGCCGCACAAGCGGCTCGGCAAGCTGATCGTCGCCACGACGGAAGCCGAGATAGCGACGCTCGCCGACCTGAAGGCGCGCGCCGCGGGCAACGGGGTCGGCGACCTCGTCTATCTCGACGACGCCGAGGCGCGCCGGCTGGAGCCGGAACTGCATTGCGTGCGTGCGCTGCTCTCGCCCTCCACCGGGATCGTCGACAGCCATGCCCTGATGCTGGCCTATCAGGGTGACGCCGAGGACCACGGCGCCGCGCTCGCCTTCCGGAGCCCACTGCTCGCGGCCCGCGTCACCAACCACGGCTTTCGCCTCGGCGTCGGCGACGGTGCGGGCGGCCTGAACGAGGTCGACTGCGCCGTGCTCGTCAACAGTGCCGGGCTGCAGGCGCTCGACGTGGCGCACCGTATCGACGGCTTGCCGCCGGCGCGGATTCCGCCCGGCCACTATCTGAAAGGCAACTACTTCACGCTGCCGGGCAGGCCGCCCTTCTCACGCCTGATCTATCCGGTACCAGTGCCGGGCGGCGCCGGCACGCACGTCACCATCGATCTCGGCGGGCAGGTGCGCTTCGGCCCCGACACGCAACCGATCGATCGCCTGGACTATGACGTCGACCCCCGTCGCGCCGACAGCTTCTATGCCGCCGTGCGGCGCTACTTTCCCCGCCTGCGCGACGGCGCATTGCAGCCGGGTTATGCCGGCATCCGGCCGCGGCTCGGCGCTGACGCCCGCGACGCCTGGGATTTCGTCATTCAGGGACCGACCGAGCATGGCGTACCGGGACTCGTCAATCTTTTCGGCATCGAGAGCCCGGGCTTGACCGCTTCGCTGGCAATTGCCGATGCGGTGGCCCGCGCGCTCTGAACGGCGACCTGCCCGTGCGGGGCGATTCCTCGGTCGCGACAGGTCGGCGAAAACGTGGGCAAATTTTAAGCAAACAGCACAATGTTTCGGCAAATCATGCGCTGATGCGGTGATATTTTTTGGTCCCGCTTTAGAAATCATAGCCTATTTGTAGCATCTCTCCTTAACGACACTATCGGTTGATATTTGGCATAGTTATTGCTGCTTTTGCCTTACATGTTGCAGCGAAGTAATAGTGGCGAACTTTTTTATCTCCCGGCGTATCGGGTGTCTGGACGCCGCGGTGCTTTCGTGTTCAAAGCAACGACAACAACGGACCTTGGTCAGAAAGCGTGAGGGGACCTG
>DATKQA010000081.1:0-2027 GCA_035523835.1 Candidatus Sulfotelmatobacter sp. | reverse complement strand
TCGGCCGCCCGGCGAACTGCTTGAGCGGCAAAGGCTCGCCCCGCAGGCTGGCGAATTCGAATTCGTAGGCGGTCGTGGTCGGCTTGTCGGCCATGAATTTGCCCCCCGGGTTGCACGCCGAGCTTACGGCAAATGGCGTGTGCCGGAGAAAGGCAAGTTCCGGCTGAGCGCAAGACTGCCGCTCGGCGGCAGTCTTGCTTCACGCCTCAGACCAATGGCGAAGCCTAAGAGCCGCAGAGCCTAGGGCGTCGCGACGTGCCAGGCCCCGTTGAGCTTGCCGTCGCCGTCGGTATCGCCGGGCGCCTTGTCGTTCTTCCAGGTGTACAGGGGATGGCCCTTGTAGGCCCACATCTTCTTGCCGTCGTCGCGCGCGACCACCGTCCAGTTGCCGGAAGCCTTGGCGTTGTCTGCGGCCGCCAGCGGCGGCCAGTTCACCGCGCATGGCCCGTTGCAGACCGACTTGCCGGCCGTGTCCTTGTCGAACACATAGAGCGTCATGCCCTTTTCGTCGACGAGAACCTTTCCTTTCGACGTGTCGGCCGTCTTCGCCGGTGCCATCTGAGCGTATGCGGCCATGCCGCTTCCGAGCAGGAGAGCCGCCGCGACAATGATTCCCAGGCGTTTCATGGTTTTCACCTCCGCTGTCTATGCCAATACCCGGCTAACGAGCGAAACCGCGCGATATTCCCCGGCGCCGGCTGAATTTTGACCATGCCGCGGGCCAGCGTGGGCGAGCCGATGATTTGGAGCGCCGGCCTGTTTCGCTGGTCATGCGACGGGCTGCACCGCGGAGGCCTCGCCGCTCACCTCCGTTGCGCCGTTCGCCGCCCTGCGACCCGCGCGAAGTTCGCTGAGGAGCGCCATCGTCGCCGTCAGCGCCATGAAGCCGACGGAGCCGCCGAACACCCAGGCCGGATTGCCGCGATCCATGATCCAGCCGAACAGCGGCGGCCCGAGCGCGCCGCCGATGTTGAAGCCGGTGGTGACGATGCCGAAGACGCGGCCGGCGGTGCCGGGCGGCGCCGCAGCGCGCACCAGCATGTCGCGCGACGGCATGATCATGCCCGAGCACAAGCCGGCGCCACCCATGGCCAGCACCAGCAGCACCGTGCCGAGCGGCGTCAGCCCGATCACCGCCACGATCGCCGCGGTGAGGGCGAAGCCGCCGGCGGCGACCATGCCGTGGTGGCGCGTGCGGTCGGCGATGAGGCCGCCGACGAGCACCCCGAACGCCGTGGTGATGAGGAAGGCGGTGAGCGCCGCATTGGCGCTGGCGAGCGGCACGCCGTAGCCTTGCGCCAGCGCCACGGCGGAAAAATAGCTGATGCCGCTGGTCGAGAGGCTGAGCAGCGCGAAGAACACCGTCAGGTTCAGGATCGCCGGCGTGAGCAGGCCCCCGGCGAGCGGCCGCCGCACGCGGGCGGCGCGCTCCGCCAGCGGCGCTTCGCGATGGCGATGTTCCGGCAGATCGGCGGAGACGAGCGGCAGCGCCACGACCAGCGCGAACACGCCGGCGGCGATCAGGGCGATTTCGACCCCGGCCGTCGCCGCCAGGAACAGGATGGTGACCGGGGCGATGCCGCCGCCGAGGTAGCCGGCGAAGGTATGCACCGAGAAGGCGCGGCCGATGCGCCGGTCGCCGATGCCGGCGGCAAGCAGCGCATAGTCCGCCGGGTGATAGACGCAATTGGCGATGCCGAGCAGCACCGCGCTCACCAGCAGCGAGCCGTAGCTCATCCACAGCCCGAGCGAGAGATAGGCCAGGCCGCCGAGGCAGAGGCCGCCGAGCAGGAAGCGCCGGGCGCCGAAGCGGTCGACCAGGAAGCCCATGGGCGCCTGGGCCAGGCCGGAAACCACGTTGAACAGCGTGATGGCGAGGCCGAGCTCGATGAAGCTGACGCCGAGCTTGTGCTTGAGGAAGGGGAACAGCGGCGGCAGCACATAGATGTGGAAGTGGCTCACCAGATGCGCCGCCGAGATCAGGCCCAGCAGCCGCAGTTCGCCGCCGCGCATGCTTGATCGGTTCC
>DATKQA010000080.1:0-4560 GCA_035523835.1 Candidatus Sulfotelmatobacter sp. | reverse complement strand
CGGCCGAGCCGGTCGACAAGGCGAGCAGGACACCGGCGGCAGGAACGGCGGCGATGGGTCCCACGACAGAGCGGGAGGGTGCGCGTCGGAGACGCGGCGGGCGGCGCGACATCGATGTGACTCCACAAAAAAGTTGCGGACGCCACAACGGACGTCCCCCTCGGCGCCGCTCCCCGCAGGACTTGCCCCCTCGGCAGCGACGCGATAAAACGCTAACGCAAATCATTGTCATATGCAATGAGAATAATTCTCAATAACAAAACACCACCAACCCGGAGAAGCCGAATGAAGCAGATTTCCCACCGCTACAGCGCGCAGGCCGCCGGCGCCGCGATCCTGCTGACCCTGCTGGCGGCGGCACCGGCACGCGCCGACGAGCCGACGGCGATCAGCGTCACCATCAAGGATCACCGCTTCGCGCCGGCGGAAATCCACGTGCCGGCCGGCAAGCCGACGGTGCTCACCATCAAGAACGAAGACGCGACGCCGGAGGAGTTCGATTCGAGTGCGCTCAAGGTGGAGAAGGTCATCGGCGGCGGCGCCCATGGCACGCTCCGGCTGCGCCCGCTCGGGCCGGGCCGCTACCCCTTCATGGGCGAATATCATTCCGACACCGCCAAGGGCGTCGTAGTCGCCGAATAGCGCCGGCGCCGAAGCGTCGCGCGAGACCCCTAACGGCGCGGCCGGGCTGGTGCCGTGCCGCGACCGACGCGGGTGACGGCGAATACCGCCTCGAGCAGCGCATCCGCGGAGCCGCCGCGCGGCAAGGCGGCGATCAGCGGCCGGAGCCGGCCGTCCAGCAGCAGCACAGCGAAGCCGTGCGCCAGCGACCAGGCCGCCGCCGCCTCGGCGGCGACTTGGCCGGGCGACAGCGCGCGCGAGGCCCGCGCCGCCACCGCCCGGCGCAGCGCCTGGCCGGCGGCGGCGAGACCGTCGCGCAAGGCGGGGCGCGTCGCGTCCAGCCGCTCGCTGCGGAACATGAGCTGGAACAGGCCGGGATGGGCGCGGGCAAAGGCGACATAGGCACGGCCCATGGCCTGCAGCCGCGAACGCGGGCCGCCCGCGGCGGCGGCCGTCGCCGCCGCGACGCGCACGCCGAAGCGGACGAAGCCGACCGCCGCCAGCTCGCTGAGCAACCCGGTCAGGTCGTCGAAATGATGCGCCGGGGCGGCATGCGAGACGCCGGCGGCCCGCGCCGCCGCGCGCAAGGTCAGCGCCTGGATGCCGTCGCGCTCCAGGATCGTCTCCGCCGCGCCGAGCAGCGCCGCGCGGAGGTCGCCGTGGTGATAGGTGGCCGGCCGCGCGCGCCGCCGCCTGATGGGCCCGTCCATGCCTATTTTTACACTGGCAAGATTCGGATTGACAAGTCCGGCGCCCGGTCCTATGCGTATCTTGTCACTGTCTAGATCGCGGCGCCGCCGCGGTCGGTGCGGAGGAGTGCGCCATGGCGATCCTGCTGGGGTTTGCGCCTTTCATCCTCTTCGTCATCGTCGAGCAGGCCGTCGGTGTCAGCGCCGGCCTGATTTCCGCGGCGATCGTCTCGCTCGGGCTGGTGGCGCGCGAGGCGCTGCGCGGCCGCCGGCTCAAGGTGCTGGAGCTCGGCACCACCATCCTGTTTGGCGGACTGGCGATCTATGCCTGGGTCGCGGGCGGCGCCTGGTCGGTGTTCGGGGTGCGGCTTGCGGTGGACGCGGGCCTGTTCCTGATCGTGCTGATCTCGATGGCCATCGGTCTGCCCTTCACCCTGCCCTACGCGCGCGAGCGGGTGCCGCCCGAGGTGTGGGAGCGGCCCGAGTTCATCCGTACCAACTACATCGTCACCGCGGCCTGGGCGGTGGCCTTCGCCGTCATCGTGGCGGCCGACGCGCTGCTGCTCTATGCGCCGCAAGTGCCGGCCGCGGCCGGCATCGCCGTGACCGTGCTCGCGCTCGTCGGCGCCATCCGCTTCACCACCTGGTATCCTGCGCGCGTGCGGGCGAAAGTGATCGGCACCTAGCCGCCGGCCCCTCGCCACACGGCGCGCGAGACCATGGTCATCGCCGAGATCAGCGCATAGACGGCAAGCGAGCCGGTCACGACGGCCGCCAGCATGGCCATGCCGCCGCCGAGAAAGCTGACCGCGACCCAGCCCAGGCCGGCGGCGATCAGCATCCTGACCGTCACCCCGGCGAAAGGCCAGAGCACGTGCCCGGTGCCCTGCGCGGCGAAGCCGAGGACGAAGCCGAGGCCGAGCGCCCCATAGGCGGGGGCGACGATATGCAGATAGGTCGCGGCCGGCAGCAGCACGTTCGGATCGCGGCTGAACAGCCTGAGCCAGAGCCCGGGCGAGATGGCGACCGTCACGCCGATCGCCTCGGTCAGCAGCACGCCGGCCAGGCCGCCGAGCCACGCGACGCGCCGGGCGCGCTCGACCTGGCCGGCACCCATGTTGACGCCGACCATGGTGAGGACGGCGGAGGCGAGACCGAACAGGATCGGGATCAGCACATAATCGAGGCGCGAGGCGATGCCGTAGCCGGCCAGCGCGTCGACGCCGAACAGGCCGACAGCCGCCGTCACCAGGATGACGGTCAGGTTGGTCTGCAGCGCGTTGAGCGCCGTCGGCAGGCCGACCCTGAGGATATTGGCGAACAGGCGCGCCTCGAGGCGGGTCAGGCGCAAGGCCAGGCCGGCGCGACTGGAAGCCATGTAGCGCAGCAGCACCAGCATGGCGCCGACGTAATAGAGGCCGAAGGCGATACCGGCGCCGGCGATGCCAAGCCGCGGGATCGGCCCGAAGCCGAAGATCAGCGCCGGCGAGGTCGGGATCAGCACCAGCGCGCCGACCAGCGTCACCGCCGCCGGCACCTTGACATTCCCGGCGCCGCGCAGCGCGGCGGCCAGCAGGTTGACGATCCAGACCGGGATGGAGCCGGCGAAGAGATAGTCGGAATATTGCAGCGCCGCGGCCAGCGCATCGTTGCGCCCGCCGAGTGCGCGATAGAGCGCCGGTCCGCCGCAGACGGCGCCGGCGGTGAATAGCGCGCCGGCGACGGCCGCCACGACCAGGGAATGCAGCACGAGTGCATCGGCATCGCGCTGGCGGCCGGCGCCGACCGCGCGTGCCACGGCCGAGGCCACGCCGCTGCCGAACCCGCCGTTCGACATGGTCATCATCAGCATGAACACCGGAAAGACCAGCGCCACGCCGGCCAGAGCGTCGGTGCCGAGGAAGCCGACGTAATAGGCCTCGGCGACGTTGACCGCGGTCTGCGCGATCAGCACCGCCAGCATGGGGAGCGCGAGCTTCACCAAGGTCGGCAGGATCGGCCCGTGCAGGATGGCCGCGCGCGCCAGCGCCTGGCGGTCGGCGGCCGCGGCGGGCGGCGCCGGGCGCGGCGATCCGGTGATGTCAGCGAGCGGCGCACGCTCGGCGCAGGCGGCGGCATCGGCACTCATGGCGGTTTCCGTTGCTCCGAGGATAGGGCTCCAGCGGCCGGTCAGGCGCGATAGACCGGGGCGCCGGAAGGAGCGCCGGTGAGGCCGCCGTCGATCACGATCTCGGCGGCCTGGATGTTCGCGGCATCATCGGAGGCGAGGAACAGCACCGCCTTGGCGACTTCCTCGGCCTCGCTGAAGCGGCCGAGCGGCACCGCGCGCGCAATGCGCGTCTCAAGCGCGGTGCGGGCCTCCGCCGTCGGCGCCAGCCGCGACCAGATCGGCGTCCGCGTCGCCCCGGGCACCACCACATTGACGCGGATCCTCCGCGGCGAAAGCTCGGACGCCAGCACCCGCGCCATGGCGCGCACGCCGGCCTTGCTGGCGGCATAGGCCGAATAGCCGGGCGCGCCGAGCACGCCGTGCACCGAACCGTTCAGGATGACCGAGGCGCCGGCATGCAGATGCGGCAGCGCCGCCTGCACGGTGAAAAAGACGGCGGTGATATTGGTGCTGAGCACCTGCTCGAAGGCTTCGAGCGGGGTCGGGCCGAGCGGCGTCGTGGCGCCGATGCCGGCATTGGCGAAGACCACATCGAGCTTGCCGAAACGCTCCACGGCCGCAGCGACGGCCCTGGCCGTGTCGGCGATCTCCGTCGCGTCGGCCTTGATCGCCAGTGCCCGCCCGCCGAGCTCCTCGGCCGCCGCATCGAGCGTCGCCGGGTTGCGCCCGGTGATGGCCACCCTCGCCCCCTCGGCCACGAACAGCCGCGCCGTCGCCAGGCCGATGCCGCTGTTGCCGCCGGTGATCAATGCCACCTTGTCCTTGAGCCGCATGAATTTTCTCCGCCAGGGCCATATAGTTTCAAATTGAAACTTGTTGCACCGTATCGCAGTTGGTTTTATATTGCAACTGCCAAATCGACGGCGGCACCATGGTGAAGCGCACGAGTCTGGAAGCGGCGGATTGCCCGATCGCCCGATCGCTGGATGCGATCGGCGATTGGTGGTCGCTGCTGATCGTCCGCGACGCCTTCCTCGGCCTCAGTCGCTTCGGCGAGTTCCAGCGCAGCCTCGGCCTGGCCCGGAACATCCTGGCGGCACGGCTCCGCACCCTCGTGGCACGCGACATCCTGCGGCTCGC
>DATKQA010000079.1:0-3988 GCA_035523835.1 Candidatus Sulfotelmatobacter sp. | reverse complement strand
TGGCGCTGATCCGCGGCAATATCGCCAAGCTCGATGCCGCCGACGCCACCACCGTCGCGCAGCGCGACGCGCTGCAGCCCGGCCGGCCGTCGCGCCAGGCCAAGCTGGTGCTGCTCGATCCGCCCTATCGCTCGCGCCTCGCCGGGCCGGCGCTCGAGGCGCTGCACGGCGCCGGATGGCTGGCGCTCGGCGCGCTCGCCGTCACCGAAGTCGAGGCGGCGGAGCAACTCGCCCCGCCGGCCGGCTTCGAGCAGGTCGACGAGCGCCGCTACGGCAAGGCCAAGCTCTTGTTCTTGCGGTTGCACGGCCAGACGCTGGCAGACGCGTAGGCGACGGGTCAGCGCCGCCCGAACAGCCGCTCGATATCGGCGAGCTTGAGTTCGACATAGGTCGGACGGCCGTGGTTGCACTGGCCGGAGAAGGGCGTCGCCTCCATCTGGCGCAGTAGCGCGTTCATTTCATCCCCGGTGAGCCGGCGCCCGGCGCGCACCGAACCGTGGCAGGCCATGGTGGAACAGACGCCCTCCAGCCGGTCCTTCAGACTCAGAGCCTGGTCGAGCTCGGCAAGATCGTCGGCCAGGTCGCGGATGAGGCCTTTCACGTTGCATTCGCCGAGCAGCGCCGGCGTCTCGCGTACGATCACCGCGCCGGCGCCGAAAGGCTCCAGCACCAGGCCGAGTTCCGCCAATTCCGCCTGGCGCTCGGCGATGCGCGCGGCATCCGCCTCGTCGAGCTCCACCACCTCCGGCAGCAGCAGCATCTGGCTGGCGACGCCGCGCTCGGCCAGCGCCTGCTTCATCCGCTCGTAAACCAGCCGCTCGTGCGCCGCGTGTTGATCGACGATGACGATGCCGTCCTCCGTCTGGGCGATGATGTAGGTGCCGTGCACCTGGCCGCGCGCGGCGCCGAGCGGGAAGGCCTCGGCCGCCGCCTCGCCTGCCGGCGCCTCGGCGCGCCCGCTCGGCCGTGCCAGAGCGGCGTCGCCGTTCGCCTGCTGCGGCAGCGGTGCCTGCCACGCCGCCGCGGGCTCGTAGAGGCCACCGGCGCGCGGAAAGGATGGCGGCGCATAGCGCGGCGCGGCGACCGCTCCGCCGTCATGCGGTCGGAAGGCACCGAGCGCGGCATTCGAGACCGTGGTCGCGGCGCGATGCCCGGCCGCCGCCAGGGCATGCTTGATGGCACCCACGATCAGGCCACGCACCAGCCCGGCGTCGCGGAAGCGCACTTCCGCCTTGGCCGGGTGCACGTTCACATCGACCGCTTCCGCCGGCAGGTCGAGGAAGAGCGCCACCGCCGGATGGCGATCATGCGCCAGCACGTCGGCATAGGCGCCGCGCACGGCACCGGCGAAGAGCTTGTCACGCACCGGCCGCCCGTTGACCACGAGATATTGCGCCAGCGCGTTGCCGCGGTTGAAGGTGGGCAGGCCGGCGAAGCCGGAGAGGCGGATGCCCTCGCGCTCGGCCTCGATCGGCACCGCGTTGTCGGCGAAATCGCGGCCGAGCACCAGGCCAAGCCGGCCGAGGCGCGCGGCGAAGAGATCGCCGTTTTCCGCTGCGGCGCGGAAGGCGGCCCGCTCGCCATCGAGCAGGGCGAAGCCGATTTCCGGGTGCGCCAGCGCCAGCCGCTTCACCATATCGAGGGCGTGGCCGAACTCGGTTCGCTCGTTCTTCAGGAACTTGAGCCGCGCCGGCGTGGCGTAGAAAAGGTCGCGCACCTCGACCCGCGTGCCCGGCGCCTGCGCCGCCGGTGCCGGCCTGCCGACCACGCCGCCGTCGACGGCGATGGCCCAGCCGGACTCGGCGCCGCGCACCCGGCTTTGCAGGGTGAGACGGCTGACCGCGGCGATCGAAGGCAGTGCCTCGCCGCGGAAGCCAAGACTGCGAATATCGACGAGGTCGTCATCCGGCAGTTTGGATGTCGCATGGCGTTCCAATGCCAACGCCAGGTCGTCGGCGCCGATGCCGCAACCATCGTCGCTGACCACGATCAGGCTGCGCCCACCGTCGCGCAGCATCGCCTCGATGCGCGTGGCGCCGGCGTCGATCGCGTTCTCGAGCAGTTCCTTGAGCGCGCGGGCCGGCCGCTCCACCACCTCGCCGGCGGCGATGCGGTTGACCAGGGTCTCCGGCAGGCGGCGGATGTTCACGCCTGCATCGCCGCGAGGTAGCGCCGCGCCAGCATCTTGCCCTCCTCCACCGCCGGCTGGTCGAAGGCATCGACGCCGAGCAGACGCGCCGCGATGACGGTTTCCAACATGAAGTGCGTGAACAGGGCGCCGAGCGTGCGTTCGTCGACGCGCTCGATGCGGATGATGCGCGTCGGCCGGCCGCGCCTGGCGAGCGTCTCGGCCGTGGCGCGACCCTCGACATCGACGAGATCGCCGATGCTGCGCCCGTGCAGGTACATGAGCGCCGGATCATTGCCGGCGAGGCCGACATCGATGCGCTGGCCGATGCCGGCAAGCTTCGGCAGGAAGACGGTGAAGAACTTGTCGGCCGGCCCGCCGAGATAAAGCTGCAACTGGCTGTGCTGGTCCACCGGGCCCATGGCCGGCGCCGGCAAAGTACCCTCGCCTTCCTTGCCGAGGCTTTCGGCCCAAAGCTGGCGGTGCCAGGCGGTGAAGCGCTCGAGTTGCGCGGCATAGGCGAGCAGCACCGTGGCGCGGATGCCGCGGCGGCGCTGCAGCGCCACGTTGAGCGCCGCGCCGACCACCGGCGCGGCCTCGGTCGGATTGCGCGCATCGAAGCTAGCCTCCAGCACCTGTGCCGCGCCGCCGCGAATGGCCAGGATGTCGAGGCCGAGGATGCTGGCAGGCAGCATGCCGGTGACGGAAAGCACGGAAAAGCGACCGCCGATCTTCGGATCATGGTCCAACATGCGGAAACCGTGCCGCGCTGCCAGGCGGCGCAGCGCATTGTCGCCGGGTTCGGCGACGCCGATGACATGGCGCGCCACGGCGGCTTCGCCGAGCCGCGTCTTGATTTCGCCGATCGCCACCAGAATCTGCGCCATGGTTTCGGCCGTCGAACCGGACTTGGAGATGACGATGAAGCCGCTCTGCTCCAGCTTGAGGCCGGCGAAAAGCTGCAGCATGCCCTGCGCCGGCAGGCTGTCGACGAAGACGAGCCGCGGGCGGTGTCCAAGGCCGTTGCTGGCGACGGCGAGCTCGGCCAGCGCCTGACCGCCCAGGCTGGAACCGCCGGTCCCGAACAGCACCACGGTCTCGAAGCGCGCGAAGGCGTCCGCCGGTTCGACCAGCGGCGCCAAGTCGTCGCGCCGCGTCGGCAGTTGCCAGAGCGGGAACTCCGCCCGCCTCGCCTTGATCGCCTGCAGCGCGCCGGCAGCCTGATCGACGAACGGCTTGAGCTCCGCCCGGGTAATCCCGGCGCCGTCGATCGTCTCGCGGAAACAGCTATCGATCTGCTGCTGATAGGGCATGCGCGCGCCTCGACAATGTTGGGATGAAGGACTCGGCCCCACCGAAAGAGTTTAGCAAACCGGCATCGGTGCAACCAGTTCACAGGCCGCCGTCACAGGCTTGCCACAGCGCCCCGCCTGGCTCTTGCCGATCGGCATGTGATGCCTATCTTCCTCTCGGCGTGCGCGCCCCGGCCAGATGCGGCATACTGCCGGTCAGCCCGATCATGCATTCGTCATCCGCATGGAGGATTCCGCCATGAAGGCAACCCTGAAGGACAAGGTGATCGCCGAGAGCGACGACATCGTCTCGGTCGGCGGCTATGATTATTTCCCGCGCGACGCGGTGCGCACGGAGTGGCTGGAAAAGGCGCCCAAGACCGCCTCGGACCTCGAATGTCCGCACGGCGTGCAGTTCTATGACCTGGTCGTCGACGGCAACCGCCATGCCCGCGCAGCCTGGTCCTATGAGGCGCCGCAGCCGGCGATGAAGAAGGTCGCGCATTGCTTCGGCTTCTGGGAAGACGTCAAGGTCGGCTGACGGCGCCTGAGCCGCCGAGCCCCTGCG
>DATKQA010000078.1:0-6067 GCA_035523835.1 Candidatus Sulfotelmatobacter sp. | reverse complement strand
CTCAATGTCGCGCCCGAGCGGGTGGCGCAGCTCTACATCAGCCGGCTGCAGACCGATTCCGCCGGGGTCAACGGCCGGCTGCTGCATCTGATCGATACCACCGAGCAGAAGAATCTCGAAGTGCAGTTCGCGCAGAGCCAGAAGATGCAGGCGGTGGGCCAGCTCGCCGGCGGCATCGCGCACGATTTCAACAACCTGCTCACCGCCATGATCGGCTTCTGCGACCTCTTGCTGCTGCGCCACCAGGCGGGCGACCAGTCCTTCGCCGACATCATGCAGATCAAGCAGAACGCCAACCGCGCCGCCAACCTGGTGCGCCAGCTCCTGGCCTTCTCGCGCCAGCAGACCATGCGGCCGAAGGTGCTGGTCATCACCGACGTGCTGGCCGAGCTGTCCAACCTCCTGCGCCGGCTGATCGGCGAGACCATCGAGCTCAAGATCCAGCATGGCCGCGACCTCGGCCTGGTCAAGGTCGACCAGGGCCAGTTCGAGCAGGTCATCATCAATCTCGCCGTTAATGCCCGCGACGCCATGGCGGGCGGCGGCACGCTCACCATCCGCACCGGCAATGTCACGGCCGAGGAATCGACCCGCCTCGGCCACGAGCTGCTGCCGGCCGGCGACTACGTGCTGATCGAGGTGATCGACACCGGCAAGGGCATTCCGGCGGAAAACCTCGGCAAGATCTTCGAGCCCTTCTTCACCACCAAGGAAGTAGGCGCCGGCACCGGCCTCGGCCTCTCCACCGTCTATGGCATCGTCAAGCAGACCGGCGGCTTCGTCTTCCCGATCAGCCAGGTCGGCCACGGCGCCACCTTCAAGATCTACCTGCCGCGCTACCGGCCGGCGAGCGGCGAGGAAGTGGCGGGCGCCGACACGGCCGAGCGGCGCGACGGCGCCGATCTCACCGGCAAGGGCACGGTGCTGCTGGTCGAGGACGAGGATGCCGTGCGCATTTTTGCGGCGCGCGCGCTGCGCAACAAGGGCTACACCGTGATCGAGGCGAGCTCGGGCGAGGGCGCGCTGGCCAAGGTGTCGGAGCACCGCGGCGCCATCGACGTGCTGGTCTCCGACGTGGTGATGCCGAACATGGACGGGCCGACGCTCGCCAAGCACGTGCGCCAGAGCCGTTCGGAGATCAAGATCATCTTCATCTCCGGCTATGCCGAGGACGCCTTCCGCCGCAACCTCGACCGCGACGTCGAGATCAACTTCCTGCCGAAGCCCTTCAGCCTGAAGCAGCTCGCCGGCAAGGTGAAGGAGGTGCTGGCCCAGCCCGGCGCGTGAGGCGGCGCCGACTTGCCAATCGGCGCGGGCGGTTCAGCTCTCGTAGAGATCGTGCAGCTTCACCCAGTCCATGTGGTAGGGCAGGTTCTCCTCGTCGCGGCCCTTGGGCAGGAGGTCCAGGTGGTGGTAGGCGCCGTTCAGCATGTCGAGGCCGCGCGCGTAGCAGGAATAGGTGTGGTGGATCGTCCCGGCATCGTCCTTGATGAAGACGCTGACCCCCGGCGCTTCCTCGGCGGGAAATTCGCTTCGCGTGTAGTTGTAGTAAACCTCGCCCTTGGCCATCGCCTCGGCGGTGAACGAGGCCTGGTAGTCGAAGTTGAAGTCGCTGCCGAGCGAGGAGACCCAGGGGAAGCTCCAGCCCATGCGTTTGCGAAAGGCCTCGAGCCGAGCGACGGGCGCGCGCGACACGACCACCAGGTTGGCGTCGCGCTGCCTGAGGTGCACGGTGATGCCGTTGTAGTTGTCGGCCCAGAAGGAGCAGCTCTTGCAGCCTGCCTCCCAGTCCGGGCCGAACATGAAGTGATAGACGATGAGCTGGCGCCTGCCGGCGAAGAGATCGGCGAGCGTCAGCGACCCGTGTGGCCCTGCGAAGACATATTCCTTCTCCACCCGCACCCAGGGCAGGGCGCGGCGCGCGCGGCTGAGTTCGTCGCGCAGCCGGGTGAATTCCTTTTCGCGCGCCAGCAAGGCCTTGCGCGCTTCCAGCCATTCGCCGGCCGAAACCACCTGATGCTCTTCCATGGCCCGATCTCCTTGCGCTGTTAGCGGCTCTCTCCGTCGGAACTCCGCCGCAGCATGGTGCGAGCGATCTGCATGGCCGAATCAATTATCAAGTGATCGATTGATAGTCAAGGAATCAGTTTAACTTTGTCGATCCTGCGCCGGCGCGCCGGCGATCGACTCCGCAATCCCAGGGCCTTTATCGCGGCTTTGCCGCCGCGCCGCGCCGGATTGCGCATTCCGGCCGTGAACAGAATTGCAACTATTAAAAATAGCCATTGTATATCAAGGTCTTAAAAAAATAACTTGGCGCCAGGAACAAAATGCGTACATTGGCTCCATTGCGGCCGTTACGGCGCTATGGAATAAAGGGACAGGTCATGTCGCAACCGGCTTTTCGCGTCGTCGAGAAGGACAGCATGGACAAGAACAAGGCGCTCGAGGCAGCGCTCAGCCAGATCGAGCGCGCTTTCGGCAAGGGCTCGGTGATGAAGCTCGGCCAGCGCGAGAATGCCATCGAGGTCGATGCCGTCTCGACCGGCTCGCTCTCGCTCGACATCGCACTCGGCATCGGCGGCCTGCCGCGCGGCCGGGTGATCGAAATCTACGGTCCGGAAAGCTCGGGCAAGACCACCCTGGCGCTGCAGGTGGTAGCGGAGGCGCAGAAGAAGGGCGGCACCTGCGCCTATGTCGATGCCGAGCACGCCATGGACCCGGGCTATGCCCGCAAGCTCGGCGTAAATATCGACGATCTCTTGATTTCACAGCCCGACACCGGCGAGCAGGCGCTGGAGATCGCCGACACGCTGGTCCGCTCCGGCGCCATCGAGGTGCTGGTGATCGACAGCGTCGCGGCGCTGGTGCCGCAGGCCGAGCTCGAGGGCGAGATGGGCGATACCCACGTCGGCCTGCAGGCGCGGCTGATGAGCCAGGCGCTGCGCAAGCTTACCGCCTCGATCGCCAAGTCGAACTGCATGGTGATCTTCATCAATCAGATCCGCATGAAGATCGGCGTCATGTTCGGCAATCCGGAGACCACCACCGGCGGCAATGCGCTCAAGTTCTATGCCTCGGTCCGCCTGGAGATCCGCCGCATCGGCGCCATCAAGAACAAGGATGACGTGGTCGGCAACCAGACCCGGGTGAAGGTGGTGAAGAACAAGGTGGCGCCGCCCTTCAAGGTGGTCGAGTTCGACATCATGTACGGCGAGGGGATTTCCAAGACCGGCGAACTGATCGATCTCGGCGTCAAGGCCAACGTGGTGGAGAAGTCGGGCGCCTGGTTCTCCTTCGACAGCCAGCGCATCGGCCAGGGCCGCGAGCAGGCCAAGCAATTCCTCAAGGAAAATCCTGAGGTGGCCAAGGCGATCGAGGCGGCGATCCGCCGCAATGCCGGCCTGGTCGCCGCCGCCATCGCCGTCGGCGCCGAAGGCGACGAGGTGGCCGAGGACGAAGCCGTCTAGCAGGTTTCGCAGCGAACCGGCCGCGCCCCCGAACCCGGCCGGTTGCCCTAAGCCGGCGCACATCAGGCATCATCGGCGATGCCGTGCGCCGGCGCCGGCATTTGCGGCCATTGCCGCCGCTGCGGGCGGCTTGAAGCCGGCGGCGACAGAAGCCACATCCGGGATGTGGCTCGGCTGCGGCAGCGGCCTCGCTGCGCGCTCGCGGCCGCCGCGCGGCATTTCTGGACAGGGCCGCGGCCAGAGGTTAGAACCCTAGGATTCGTGCGGCGTTACGGGCCCTTTGGCAGGTCGCGGGGACGCCCGGGGCGGGGCAGGCACGTGCAGCAGGCGTCAAGGGATCGCAATGCAGACCGGTAACGACATCCGCAGGGCCTTCCTGGATTTTTTCGTCCGCGCCGGCCATACCGCCGTGGCCTCGAGCCCGCTCGTCCCGCACAACGACCCCACCCTGATGTTCACCAACGCCGGCATGGTGCAGTTCAAGAACGTCTTCACTGGGGCCGAGAAGCGGCCCTACAGCACCGCGGCGACCAGCCAGAAGTGCGTGCGCGCCGGCGGCAAGCACAACGACCTCGACAATGTCGGCTATACCGCGCGCCACCACACGTTCTTCGAGATGCTGGGCAATTTCTCCTTCGGCGACTATTTCAAGGACCGGGCGATCGAGCTGGCCTGGAACCTGGTGCACAAGGAGTTTGGCCTGGCCAAGGACCGGCTCTGGGTCACCGTCTATCACGACGACGACCAGGCCTTCGATCTCTGGCGCAGGATCGCCGGACTGCCGACCGAGCGCATCGTGCGCATCGCCACCTCGGACAATTTCTGGGCCATGGGCGACACCGGTCCCTGCGGCCCCTGCTCGGAGATCTTCTACGATCACGGCCCGCATATCGCCGGCGGCCCGCCGGGCAGCGCCGATGCGGACGGCGACCGCTATGTCGAGATATGGAACCTGGTGTTCATGCAGTACGAGCAGCGCTCCAAGGGCGAGCGCCTGCCGCTGCCGAAACCCTCGATCGACACCGGCATGGGGCTGGAGCGCATCGCCGCGGTGCTGCAGGGCAAGCACGACAATTACGACACCGACCTGCTGCGCAGCCTGATCGAGGCGTCCGCCGACGCCACGCGCACCGCGCCGGACGGTCCGCATGCGGTGTCGCACCGGGTCATCGCCGATCATCTGCGCGCGAGCAGCTTCCTCATTGCCGACGGCGTGCTGCCGGCCAACGAGGGCCGCGGCTATGTGCTGCGCCGGATCATGCGCCGCGCCATGCGCCACGCCGAGATGATCGGCTCCAAGGAACCGCTCTTGTGGCGCCTGGTGCCGGCGCTGACCGCCATGATGGGCACCACCTATCCCGAGCTGGTACGCGCGGAATCGCTGATCGGCGAGACCCTGAAGTTGGAGGAAACCCGCTTCAAGCAGACGCTCGACCGCGGGCTGCGCCTGCTCGACGAGGAGATGGCTCGGCTCGGGTCGGGCGCGCCGCTGCCCGGCGAGGTCGCCTTCAAGCTTTACGACACCTACGGCTTTCCGCTCGACCTGACCCAGGATGCGCTGCGCGCCAAGGGGCGCGGGGTCGACGTCGCCGGCTTCGAGGCGGCCATGGCGCGCCAGCGCAGCGAGGCGCGCAAGGCCTGGGCCGGTTCGGGCGAGGCGGCGACCGAAACCATCTGGTTCGAATTGCGCCAGGAGGTCGGCGCCACGGAATTCCTCGGCTATGCCACGGAAATGGCGGAAGGCCGCATCGAGGCCATCGTGCAGGGCGGCAAACGGGTGAACGAGGCCGCTGCCGGAACGGAAGCGATGGTGGTAGTGAACCAAACGCCGTTCTACGGCGAATCCGGCGGCCAGGCCGGCGATACCGGCATCATGTTCACCGCCCGCGGCGTCGAGTTTCGCGTCAGCGACACCCTGAAGAAGCTCGGCGACCTGGTGGTGCATGTCGGCGCCGTCGGCGGCGGCACGCTGAAGGTCGGCGATGCCGTGGAACTCCGCGTCGACGGCGAGCGGCGGAGCAAGCTGCGCGCCAACCATTCGGTGACCCACCTGCTGCACACGGCGCTGCGCCGCCGGCTCGGCCAGCATGTGACGCAGAAGGGCTCGCTGGTGGCGCCCGAGCGCATGCGCTTCGACATCAGCCATCCGAAGCCGATCGGCGAGGACGAGATCGCCGCGGTGGAGGCGGAGGTCAACCGGCAGATCCGCGCCAATGTCGAGGTGACGACGCGGCTGATGACGCCGGCCGAGGCGGTCGGCGCCGGCGCCCTGGCGCTATTCGGCGAGAAGTACGGCGACGAGGTGCGCGTGGTCGGCATGGGGCACAATTACGACGGGCCGGCGGAGCAGCCCTTCTCGGTCGAGCTGTGCGGCGGCACGCACGTCAGGCGCACCGGCGACATCGGCCTGTTCAAGGTGGTCGGCGAAAGCGCCGTCGCCGCCGGCGTGCGCCGCATCGAGGCGCTGACCGGCGAGGCGGCGCGGGCCTATCTCAATCAGCAGGAGCAGGCGCTGAAATCAGTGGCGGCCACTCTCAAGGTGGCGCCCGCCGACGTGCCGGCCCGGGTGTCGCAGCTCATCGAGGAGCGCCGCAAGC
>DATKQA010000077.1:0-2548 GCA_035523835.1 Candidatus Sulfotelmatobacter sp. | reverse complement strand
CCGCCAGGACGCGGCCGCCGAGATGGCGCGGCGGTTCCGGGTCGTGATTGCCCTCGATCCAGATCCAGTCGGTCGCGGCGGTGAGCCGGCGGAGCCGTATGGCATCCTCCTCCGACAAACGCTCGCCCGCCTCGCCGTCGTGGAAACTGTCGCCGAGGCAGATGGTGGCGGCCGGGCGATAGCGGCGGAACAGCATCGCGATGCGGCCGAGCGTGGCGCGGGTGTCGTAAGGCGGCAGCAGGCCGGCGCCGGCAGCGGCAAGGCCCGAGCCCTTCTCCAGATGCAGGTCGGCCAGCACCAGGGTCCGCCGTTCCGGCCACCAAAGGGCGCCAGATGGGTCGCAGGTCAGCCTGACGCCATTGACCATCATGGTCCGCTCTCTACCTCGGCCGCCATGCCCGCGCGCCCGGAACTAGGCGCGCAGCGAACCGCGCACCGGCGAAACCGGCAGATCGGTCTTGCGCGTCAGGAAGTCCGCTTCCGGCGCCCCGGCGCGCAGCCGCGCCAGCCAGTCGTCCGGATCGTACTCGACGCCGATCGGGTTGGCGTCGAAATGCGGGCCATGCATGAAGGCGTTGGCTTCCGCGTTCGATCGGTAGCTGTCGACCTGGAACTCCATCTGGTTGCCGTCGGGATCGGCGTAGTACATCGACACGGTGATGCCGTGATGGACGCACCAATAGGGCACGATGCCCTGCTCCTTCAGTTGCTCATAGTTCCTGAACAGATCCGCGAGCGTGGCATAGGTATAGGCGACGTGATCGACGCCGATGCCGCCGCGCCGATCGGTCTCGGTTCCCTCCGGCTGCAGCACCGACATGTTGGCAAAGGCGAAGCGGTGATGTTCGTCGTCGTAGGTCAGGAACGCCAGCGCCGGGTTCTGATACTGGACCTTGGCATCGAATACGGTCGCATACCATCGCACCATCTGCTCGAAGCGGCGTGTGCGATAGACGACGTGAACGAATTTTGCCGGCCGTACGCGCATCTCGATCCTCCCTCGTTGCCGCCTCTGGTCTATACCAGCCGCGTCGCTTCGTCGACGAGCTGGTCGGCGGCCTCCTTGAGCAGCGCCTCGTTGGCCTCGCCGAAGATCGGCTCGCGGCCGATCTCCAGCAGCACCGGCACGGCGAGCGGCGATACGCGATCGAGCCGGCGCTCGACGATCCGGCCCTGTACCCGCTTCAGCATGTCGCCGACGCGGCGCACGTCAAGAAGGCCGGTGGCGGCATCGGCCCAGGTCGCCTGCAGCAGCACGTGATCGGGCTGATACTGGCGCAGCACGTCGTAGATCAGGTCGGAGGAAAAGGTCACCTGCCGGCCGGATTTCTCCGCGCCGGGATGGCGCCGCTCGATCAGCCCGGCGATGACCGCCACGGTGCGGAAGGTGCGCTTGAGCAACGCCGATTCCGCCATCCAGGCCTCGAGATCGTCGCCGAGCATGTCCTCGCCGAAGAGGGCCGGGATGTCTTCCGCCTGGCGCAGGCTCCAGACTGCGAGGGCATATTCGCTGGCGACGAAGCCGAGCGGGCGGAGCCTTGCCCGCTCCATGCGCCGGGTCAGCAGCATGCCGAGGGTCTGGTGCGCCAAGCGGCCCTCGAAGGGATAGGCGACGAGATACTGCTTGCCGCCGCGCGGGAAGAGCTCGACCAGCAGCTCGTCGGCGCGCGGCAGCACCGAGCGCCATTTCTGGATGCGCAGCCACTCCACCACCTGCGCGGGCAGGTCGGGGTGGTCCTGCGGCCGGGCCAGGATATTGCGCACCCGCTCGGCGAGGAAGGTCGAGAGCGGAAACTTGCCGCCGGCATAGGCCGGGACCTTGGGTTCCGTGGCATCGCTCGGCGTCACCTCGGCGAACAGGTCGCGGATGCCCTCGAAGCAGAGCACCTCGCCGGCGAAGACGAAGGTGTCGCCCGGTACCAGCGCCTCGATGAAGCTTTCCTCGACCTCGCCGAGCACGCGGCCGCGGCGATATTTCACCTTCAGCATCGGATCGGCGACGATGGTGCCGACGTTGAGCCGGTACTGGCTGGCGACCCTGGGATGGGCGATGCGCCACAGGCCGTCGGCCGCGCCCTTGCGCAGGCGGCGATAGCGCTCGTATTGCCGGAGCGCATAGCCGCCGGTCGCCACATAGTCCAGCACCTGGTCGAAGCTATCCCGCGTCAGCGCGCGATAGGGCAGCGTGGCGCATACCTCCTCGTAGAGCGCGTCGGCCGCGAACGGGCCGGCGCAGGCGCGGCCGAGAATATGCTGCGCCAGCACGTCGAGGCCGCCGATGCGCGGGCCTTCGCCGTCGAGCAGGCCTTCGGCGATGGTCTCGATGGCGGCGCGACACTCCAGCACCTCGAAGCGGTTCGAGGGCACCAGCAGCGCCTGGCTCGCCTCGTCGAGCCGATGGTTGGCGCGGCCGATCCTTTGCAGCAGGCGCGACACGCCCTTCGGCGCGCCGAGCTGCACGACGAGGTCGACGGCGCCCCAGTCGACGCCGAGATCGAGGGTCGAGGTGCAGACCACGGCGCGGAGCGCGCCGCGGGTCATCGCCGCC
>DATKQA010000076.1:0-2257 GCA_035523835.1 Candidatus Sulfotelmatobacter sp. | reverse complement strand
ATACGCGATCAACATATATCGGTGCCCGGAACTTGCCTCCGGCCGCAAAACTGACCACATCCGCTGCTCCATCCCAGGGAATTGACCCAATGCATCTTTCCCCGATCCGCACCCTTGGCGCCGCCGTCATCGCAATTTCCGCGGTGCTGGCCTCGCCCGTTGTTCCCGCGCTGGCGCCCCCGGCCCTCGCGCGCCCGGCGCCCGACAGCTTCGCGGACCTGGCGGAGAAGCTGCTGCCTGCCGTGGTGAACATCTCGTCGAGCCAGCTCGTCACCGCCCATGGCGGCCAGGGGCCGGACATGCCAGTCTTTCCGCCAGGCTCGCCGTTCGAGCAGTTCTTCAAGGACTTCATGGAGCGCAACCGCCCGCACGGCGGTGACCAGCAGCCCTCGCCGCCACGCCGCGCCCAGAGCCTCGGCTCCGGCTTCATCATCGACCCGTCCGGCATCGTCGTGACCAACAACCACGTCATCGACGGCGCCGACGAAATCACCGTCATCCTGCACGACAACACCAGCCTGAAGGCCACCCTCATCGGCCGCGACGAGCGCAGTGACCTCGCGGTCCTGCAGGTGCACGCCGACCATCCGCTGCCATCAGTGCAGTTCGGCGATTCCGACAAGGAGCGCGTGGGCGACTGGGTCCTGGCGATCGGCAATCCGTTCGGCCTTGGCGGCTCGGTCACCGCCGGCATCGTCAGCGCGCGCGGGCGCAATATCGACCAGGGCCCCTACGACAATTTCATCCAGACCGACGCGCCCATCAACAAGGGCAACTCCGGCGGGCCGCTGTTCGACATGGACGGCGACGTCATCGGCATCAACACCGCGATCTACTCGCCGTCCGGCGGCTCGATCGGCATCGGCTTCTCGATCCCGTCGAACATGGCGAAGACGGTCGTGGAGCAGTTGCGCAAATACGGCCACGCCCGCCGCGGCTGGCTCGGCGTGCGCATCCAGCAGGTGACGCCCGACATCGCCGAGAGCCTCGGGCTGAAGGACCCGTCGGGCGCCATGGTCGCCGGCGTCAACAACGGCGGCCCCGCCGACAAGGCGAAGATCCAGAACGGCGACATCATCCTGAAGTTCAACGACCAGTCCGTGAAGGAGATGCGCAACCTGCCCCGCATCGTCGCCGAGACCGATATCGGCAAGGAAGTGCCGGTCGTGGTCTGGCGCAACGGCAAGGAGGTCATGCTCACCGCGACCGTGGGCGAGATGCCGGAGGACGACACCACCAAGGTTGCCTCCGCCACGCCCTCCGACAAGCCGGCGCCGCCGAAGCCGCTCGAGCTCTCGGGCCTGGGCCTGAAGCTCGCCCCCATCACCGCGGACAACCGGGACAAGTATCAGCTCGGCCAGGACCAGAAAGGCGTGGTGATCACCGACGTCATGCCTGGCACGCCGGCGGCGGACAAAGGCCTCAAGGCCGGCGACGTCATCGTCGAGGTGCAGCAGGAAGAGGTGAACTCGCCCGCCGACGTGCAGGACCGTGTCGACAGCGTGCGCAAGTCAAGCCGCAAGTCGGTGCTGATGCTGGTGCAGACGTCGGACGGCCTGCACTGGGTGCCGCTGTCGCTGGCGCCGAACCCGCGCGAGCCCGGCTGACCAGAAGCTGTTAGACTAGAGCCCGGCGCCGTATTGCGCGATCGTGGCTTGCAGGTCGGCCATGATGCGGTCCGGGTCCTGGCCGGTCTTGCGCACCGCATCGGCCCAGCGCTGCTCGAGGGGGGCGGTTGCGGCCTTCCATGCGGCGAGTTGCTCTGATGTGAGCGAATAGACCTCGTGGCCGGGGGCGGCTTTCATTTTGGCGCGGCCTGCGAACTCGAAATCGGACCAGGGATCGCTCAGCTTCCGCGCCCACGCGTTGCTGCAATGATCGTCGATGACTTTCTTCTGCGCCGGCGACATACCGTCGTAGCGCGCCTTGTTCATCACGTAGACGAACGTGGTCGTGTAGAGCGGCTCGTCCATGTGGTATTTGACGACTTTGTCGATGCCGAACAGGAACATCGAGTTCCACGGGAAGGTGATGGCGTCGGCGACGCCGCGCTCCAGCATCTCGCGCGCTTCCGGCGCGGAGGCCTGCACGTTGGTACCGCCGAGTTCGGTGACGAGTTCGCCGATGGTCCCCTGCGCCGGCCGCACCTTCAGGCCGCGTATGTCGGTTGGCAGCAGAATTTTCTTCTTCGCGTGGAACGTGCCGGGATCGTGGATGAAGGCGAGGCAGAAATGCGTGTCCTTCATCTCGATCGGCG
>DATKQA010000075.1:0-5191 GCA_035523835.1 Candidatus Sulfotelmatobacter sp. | reverse complement strand
ATGCCGGCCGCCATTGCCACCTTGCGCGGCTGGCTGAAGGACAATGCCAACGACCTGCAGGCGCGTCTGTTGTTGGCGCAGATGCTGAATGCCAGCGCCGACTATGACGCGGCGATCGGTGAATACGAAACGCTCAACAGCCTGGCGCCGAACAATCCGGTGGTGCTGAACGACCTGGCGTGGCTCTACCAGGTCAAGGGCGATCCGCGGGCGCTGCCGACGGCGCAGGAGGCTTATCGCCTGGCGCCCGGCGTACTCACGGTGTCAGACACGCTCGGCTGGATCCTGCTGCAACGGGGCGACACGGAAGGCGGCCTCAAGCTGCTCGAGGCGGCGAACAGCCAGCCCGACCAGGCCTCGCCCGGGATGAAATACCGTCTGGCGGTGGCGCTCGAGCGGGCGGGGCGCCTGAAAGAGGCAAGGGCGGCGCTCAACCAGGCGCTGGCCAGCGGCACGACCTTCGCCGAGGCGAAAGACGCGCAGGCGTTGCGCGAAAAAATCGGCGACTGACCAGGCCGGCGGATGGTTCGGCTTCCTCTGCATCGCACGATCCTCGCCGGAATGCTGACGACGGCCACGGGCCTGATGCCGCTGCCGGCATGGGCGCAGCAGACGACGCGGCCCTATGCCATGCACGAGATTCGCCTGGGCACGACGCTGACCCAGCTCCGCCAGCTTCGCTTTCTCAACGACGAGGAACAGGATCGGCTGCGCCTGATCTGCTCCATCGATCCCGAGGGCGCGCATATCGAGCTGCTCGACACCGTGCGCCTGGGGCGGCCGGGAGCGGTGCGCTGCGCGCTCTTCGAGCGCGGCGAAGGCAAGGACATCAGGCCCGGCAAGATCAGGATTTTCGGCGAGGCGATCCAGCCGACTCTCATGCTATACAAAAAGCAGCATGACACCGACTATCGGCTGGCGCAGATCGGCGCCACGCTGCACGGCGACCGCTTCACCCAGGTGGTCACCTTGATGCGCCAGACCTACGGGGCGCCGACGAACTACGAGATGACCAACATCGAGACGTCGGAAGGCGACATCGGCAATGCGAGCTGGAGCTGGTCGAACGGCGTCAGCAGCATCCGGGCAAATCTGCTGGCGCTCGATCTCGACCACATGAGCGTCACCTTCACCTATGACGCGCTGATGGCGCAGATCGACCTGGGCGACAAGGCCAACGCCACCCCATAGGCGGCGCCGGCGGACTGCCGTTGGCGCTCAGGCCTCCGCCGGCCGCAACAGCAGGCGCCTGAGCGACTTTCGCGTCAGATGCGCGATCAGCCGGCCGGGCGGCATGCGCAGCCAGTGCGAACGCACATAGAGGCAGAAGCGCACCGCATGAAAGCGCCACCGCTCGGCGGCCGTCGCCGGCGGCGTCAGAGCGTCGGGCACCAACCGATCCATCAGCCGGAGCACGATCCGCGACGGGCATCCGCTCGCGGCCTCTGCCGCCGCATCGGCCGGCACCGGCGTATCGAGCAGGAAGGCCGCGTAGCGCAGCGCGTAGAAGAGCGGCCGCTGCAAGCCGAGTTCCGCCGCGCGCGCCGTCAGCCGCGGCCAGAAATCGGCACGGCCGCCGAAATCGCGCAGCAAGGCGTCGATGTCGACGAGATCGCGGAGCGAGCCGGCAATCTCGCCGTCGTGGAAGAGGTGCACGGCCGCGTGCAGAATCATGTCGGGTGGCGCCAGCATCTTGTACGGCAGTCCCTCGATCGGGATCGCCGCCTCGTACATCGGCTCCATCTGCAGGTGAAGCCGCGACGTGGCCGGCAGGATGGCGTGATGCAGATCCAGGGTGGTGTCGCGTTCCGCATGCAGCAGCGGCGGGATTTCGTGCATCCAGCGCCGGTAGTAGCGCTGGTCGTAGGCATCGAGAACGGTATGTTCCCAGCCGTGCGCCAGCAGCGCGCGCTCGACCTCGGCGATGCGGCGCTTCGGCACCATGACGTCGATATCGGCGGTCGGCCGTCCCCGTGCCGCGGGCAATCGCGCGGCAGCGTAGGCCGCACCCTTCAGCAGGATGATCGGCACATCGAGGTCGCGCACCGCATGATGCACGCGGTCGGCCTCCCAGAGGTTGCGGCGGTTGTGCTCCTCGGCCATCACGCTCGCGGCGCGCAACCGATCCTGGATGCGGCGCGGCAGCGTGCCGGCGAGGCCGGCGTCTTCGAACCGATGGCAGAGATGGCCGAGCAGATTGGTGGCCCGGCCGTGCCAGAGGATCATTTCCCACTCGGCGCCGCCAAGCCCGGCGACGCCGCGCGGCTCGCGCAGGACCTGGAGCAGCAGCGAGCGCGGCCGCGACCGCATCAATTGACCTCGCCGGGCGCGGCCGCGACCAGTTCGTCGATGGCGCCGATCGCCGCGTCGAGGCTGCTGTGCGTGAGTTCGTAGCTGGCGCAGCGATCGATCAGGTCCGCGAGCGTGGTGAAGCCGGTTTCGCCGAGCAGCTTGTAATTGAAACTGTCGTTCGAGGTGCGGATGAAAGCGGCGGCCTTCTCGAGCGGCGTCACCTGCAGGCCGGCGCCGGCCTGGTAGGTGGGGAAGACGATCCAGGCCGGCAGCGCCGCCTCATCCATCCGCCTGACCGCATCGGCCGGCGGGCGCAGATGCGCCACCGTGCCCTTGCGCGTCTCGGTGAATAACGGTCCGAGCCGCGCCTCCGGCGCGAAGGCGCGGATGATGTCGATCGATTCCTCCTTCAGCCCGACCGGCCGCGGGATCGGCACGACGCTTCCGTCGACATGGCGAATGAGCGCCAGCTCGTCGGACAGCAGGCGCCAACCGCGGTGAACCAGGCCGGCGCAGAGCGTGCTCTTGCCCGATCCCGGCACCGCCGGCATAAGCAGCGCGCGGCCGCCGCGCTCGACCACCGCCGCATGCACGATGAGGAACTCGTGGGCGTGCTCGTAGACGCACCAGTTGAGGCCCCATTCGAAAAACGGAAACGCCAGGCGGAACGGGAAAGGCTCGAACGGCCTGGCATCATCGAAATGAAAGATGACCTGCCGCCGCCACCAGCGGCGCCAGCCGATCGGCGTCTTCATGGCGATGCGGAACTCGGCCGGCTCGCCGTCTTCCAGCAGGGGAAAGTCGCCGTAAAGAAAGTGCAGCGCCCCGGCCAGCTTCTCCATGCGCGTGGCGACGCGAAGCCCGAACGGCCCGACCCGCCAGCGCACGCCGCCGTCGCGCAGGCGCGCGCGAAATGCATCGGATGAAACCTCGTCGAGGATCACGGAGGGGTCGGCGCGATCAGACCGAGTTCGTCGAGTTGCGCCACCAAGGCCGGCAACTGCGCGAGCCCGGCGATGTCATCCACGCCGGCCTGGACGCGAATGCGCTGACCGAGTTCGTCGATCGTCGCCGGTCGCTCTTCCATCTGCTGGAGTGCCATGGCCGCGAGCAAATTCAGGTAGTGCGTCTGCCCCGAGGCGCAATTATAGACGATGAAGTGCTCTTCGTACGACCGCCATAGCAGACGCGTGCGCACCGGCACGCGCCACGACCGCTCGCGTCCGGTCATGGCATCGAACCACCGGCCTCCGCCGCCCTACGGGACGGAGGGCGTCAGCGGCCTTTTCGCGTCGGGCACTTCTTGGTGCCCGGATGGAAGGAGGCAAGTTTCGACAGGGTGTTGGAATGGCACGCGGTGCCCTTGGGAAATTTATTGGTCTTGGCGTCGGCGCTGGTGGTACCGAGCGTCGACAAGATCGGCGCCACAGCAAGACCACCCACGACGAACCCGCGTCGCCCGATGACCGGGCGCCCTGGCCTCGCACCCACCGGCTGGACACTGCCCGCCGCTGGCTCCCGTCGACCGCCCAAATTGCTTTCGTCTCTATCCATTAGCCCGCCCCTTTCGGAACGAAAAACACCAACAACGATCGACACGCCGGTGGCCTGCACTCATGCGTGCCGAATGCCGCCGGTACCGGTTCCGGGGCACCCCATAACCTTATCCGTCGAATACTAAAGCGATATGACCAAAGGTGCAATGCCATAACGTATATTTGTGATCTTGGTAACAGTCGAATTTATTATGGTTAATCCGCAACTTAGCGGACCCTCGCGCGGATCGCCGGCGGTCGTCCCGCCGGCGGGGAAAAAACCGCCGGCGCTACTGATCGAGAAGCCGCCCGGCGCGGCCTTTTCGCCGCTGAATCGGCCGCAGGCGCCCGGCCAGCCGGCGCGACAGGCCGGTCATGGCGGCCGGCAAGAGCGACAAGAGGGCATAGGCGAAAACCCGCTTGCGCCGAGTGCCGTTGAGGATCGCCCGGAAGGCATGGTTCCGTGTCCCGGCCCGGTCGCCTGCCTCGAAGGCGATCAGGGCGACCCGGCCATGTGCCTCGGCCAGTCGGTGCGCGACGAGGCGCCGGGCAAGCTTCGGCCCTGCGGGGTGACGGCCGAGGTATTTCTGCACCGCCAGCAGGTCCGAGGCCGCCATCCGCTCGTCGGCGTTCACCAGGTGATCCCTCGCCCCGCGCCGCACCGTCACCGCCGGCACATCGAGGAAGCCGACCGGGCCGCGCTCGCAGATGCGCCAAAATAGGTCGTAGTCCTCCATCGCCTGCCCCAGCGCCGGATCGAACATGCCGGCGGCGGCCAGGACCTCGCGGCGCATCAGCACGGTCGGGGTGACGATGAAATTGCCCATGAACATGGCGGAGGCGAGATCGCCGATGCCGAGCGTCGCACCGGCTATGAGCTTTTTGTCTTGGTGCACGATGTCGAGCGTGAGGAATTTCTCGAACAGATCCTCTGCCCGGAAATATTGCCAAGCATAGTAGGTATGGCACAGGTCGTTGTAGAGAAAGGCGTTGGCGTCATCGACCGCGGTCGCGTTGGTCCATACGAGCTGCAGGGCGGGATGCAGTTCGAAGCAGCGCAGTTGCGCCGCCAGTTTCCATGGTTCCCAGGCATCGTCGGAATCCTGCAGCGCGACGAAGGCACCGCTGGCCGCCGCCAGGCCGCGGTTGCGCGCCGCGACGACACCACCGTTCGGCTGCTTGATGTAACGGATCCTGTCGGCATATGGCCGCAGCACCGCCTCGGTTTCGTCGGTCGAGCCGTCGTCGACGACGATGACTTCCAGGTCGGCGGCGGCCGCTTGCCGCAGCACGCTGCCGACCGCGCGGCCGATCAGGCGGGCGCGGTTGTAGGTCGGGATGATGACGCTGACCGTCGGCAGAAC
>DATKQA010000074.1:0-2436 GCA_035523835.1 Candidatus Sulfotelmatobacter sp. | reverse complement strand
GGCGGCGATGATCGCGGCGGAGGGCGGCACGGCCAGATGCATTGCCGGCGACTGGACGCGCGCGGCCGACTGCGAGGCCTACGCAGAGGCCTGCCTCGCCGCCTGGGGGCGCATCGACTTCCTGCACAACAACGTCGGCATCGGCGCGGGCGACGCGCCGGCCTCGCGGGTGAGCGAGGCGGCCTTCGATCGCATCATGCAGGTCAACCTCAAAGGCTGCCTGCTGTCGTGCCAGGCGGTGCTGCCGGCCATGCGCCGGCAGCAGGGCGGCAGCATCGTCAATATCTCCTCGGTCGCCGCCGTCGCCAATCCGGTCAATCTCTCGGCCTACAAGATTTCCAAGGCGGCGATGAACGCGCTCGGTCAGGAGCTTGCCTTGAACAACGCGCGCCACGGCATCCGCGTCAATACCATCATGCCCGGGTTGATGGATACGCCGATGGCGATCGAGGGCGGCGCCGCGGCGCGCGGCATCGACAAGGCCGAACTGCGCGCCGCGCGCGACCGGCGCGTGCCGCTGCGCGGCAAGATGGGTTCGGCCTGGGACATCGCCCAGGCGGCGCTCTTCCTGCATTCCGAGGATGCGCGCTACATCACGGCAGTGGTGCTGGCGGTCGACGGCGGCCTCAGCGCCCGCGTCGGCTAGCCGGCTGGCGGATCGATAGCGGATATGCCCTGGAGGCTGCCGCACGTGCGTGAAAGACGGGGGAAGCCATGGAACGCTGGTTGGGGGCGGCGCTGGACTACATTCCGCGCTGGTTGGAATTCCAGATGCGCCTGTCGGCGCAGCCGGGCGTGGCGCTGGCCATCGCCCACAACGGCCGTATCGTGCTCGAGCAGGCCCACGGCCATGCCGACCTGCAGCGCGGCAGGGCACTGACGCCGCGGCACCGCTTCCGCGTCGCATCGCATTCCAAAAGCTTCACCGCGGCGGGCATCATGCGGCTGCGCGAGCGCGGCAAGCTCACGCTCGACGATGCGATCGGCCGCTATGTCGACGGGCTGCATCCGAAGATCGCCGCAGCGACCATCGCGCAGTTGCTGTCGCACAGCGCCGGCATCGTCCGCGACGGCGCCGACAGCGGCTATTGGCAGGACCGTCGGCCGTTCCGCAACGAGCGGGAGCTGCGCGCCGAGCTCGCCGCCGCGCCGACCATCGAGGCCAATACCCGGTTCAAATATTCCAACCACGGCTATGGCCTGGCCGGCCTGGCGATCGAGACGATCACCGGCGAGGCCTACGGCCCCTGGATCCGGCGCGAGGTGATCGCGCCGGCCGGCCTGGAAGAGACCCTGCCGGATGCGCCGCTGCGCCGCGGCACGCCGTTTGCCCGCGGCCATAGCGGCGCCGTGCTGCTCGGCCACCGGGTGGTCTTTCCCGGCGACATGTCGACCCAGGCGCTGGCGCCGGCGACCGGCTTCGTCAGCACCGCGGCCGATCTGGCACGCTTCTTCGCGCAGCTCGTGCCGACCGCCAGGGGCAGCCTGCTCTCCGCGGCCAGCCGGCGCGAGATGGTGCGCCGGCACTGGCGCAATCCGCATGCGAGCGTCGAGGGCTATTACGGGCTTGGCATCATCAGCGGCCGGCTCGGCGACTGGGACTGGTTCGGCCATGCCGGCGGCTTCCTCGGCTATATCACGCGCAGCGTGGCGCTGCCGGAACAGGCGCTGTCGATCGCGGTGCTGACCAACGCGGTCGATGGCTGGGCGCATCCCTGGGTCGACGGCGTCATGCACATCCTGCGCTGCTTCGCCGCGAACGGTGCGCCGCCGCGGCGGCTCAAGGCGTGGGGCGGCCGCTGGTGGTCGGCCTGGGGCGCCAGCGACCTGGTCCCGGTCGCCGGCAAGATCTTCGTCGCCACGCCGGCCTTCGCCAACCCGTTCATGGACGCCAGCGAGATCGTGCTGAGCGGGCGCGACAGCGGCCTGATCAAGGTCGCCGGCGGCTATGCCAATCACGGCGAGCCGGTGCGCCGGCGGCGAACCAAATCCGGGCGCACGATCGAGGTCTGGCTCGGTTCGAGCAAACTGCTGCCGGCGGCGGCCCTGGCCGAGGAGATGCGGTCGCGCTACGCGGCGCCGGTGCGCCGGCGGCGCAACAGGGCAGGCTGACCGCCCGTTCCGCCGGTTAGCGCAGCGCGAGACGGAGCCAGTGGATGCCGGCCACGATCAGCACCCAGCTTGCGCCGCTGCCCACGATCCAGATCAGCGCCACCACGCCCTGCAGGCGGCGCTGCCGCCCTTGGCGTGTCGGGGAAGGTGCTGCAGGCTGGGGCAACGGATCGCTCCATTACTGGCGGATCGTCAGTTTCGCCATTACCGAAATATGACGAAGCAAGCCACGTGCCACCAGGAAAAAGGCCAATACGGCTGCCAGATAAGCACAGCTAAGGAATTTGCCGGTCGACTGACGCCGACAGGATGTAAAAATTTCCG
>DATKQA010000073.1:0-6885 GCA_035523835.1 Candidatus Sulfotelmatobacter sp. | reverse complement strand
CCACAAGGGCGAGAAGGCCTGGCAGGACGTGCCCGGCGAGCACCGCGCGAACCTGCGCCGCATCATCGTCATGCAGGGCGACACCGAGCCGGCCTCGGTCGAGCAGCAGCGCCGCCTCGGCGAGACCGCCCCGTCGCTCTACGACCTGCGCAACCTGTTCCAGGTCAACGTCGAGGAGGGCCGCCACCTCTGGGCGATGGTCTATCTTCTCCACGCCTATTTCGGCCGCGACGGCCGCGAGGAGGCGGAAGCGCTGCTGCAGCGCCGCTCCGGCGACCAGGACAAGCCGCGCATCCTCGGCGCCTTCAACGAGAAGACCACCGACTGGCTCTCGTTCTTCATGTTCACCTACTTCACCGACCGCGACGGCAAGTACCAGCTCGCCTCGCTCGCCGAATCGGGCTTCGATCCGCTGTCGCGGACCTGCCGCTTCATGCTGACGGAGGAGGCGCATCACATGTTCGTCGGCGAGACCGGCATCAGCCGCATCCTGCAGCGCACCTGCGACTTGATGCGCGAGCACAAGACCGACGAGGTCGGCAGGTACGGCGGCATCGATCTGCGGCTGATGCAGAAGTACCTCAATTTCCACTTCTCGGTGTCGCTCGACCTGTTCGGCTCGGAGATCTCCACCAACGCCGCCAACTACTACACGATGGGCATCAAGGGCCGCTTCGAGGAGGCGCGCAAGGACGACGACCATCAGCTCAAGGATGCGACCTACCCGATCGCCGAGATCGGCGGAGACTCCATCCGCATGATCGACGTCCCCGCCCTCACCGCGATCAACGAACGGCTGCGCGACGACTATGTCACCGACTGCGCCCGCGGCGTCGCGCGCTGGAACAAGCTCATCCAGCGCGCCGGCATCGATTTCGAGATGAAGCTGCCGCACCGCGCCTTCCATCGCGCCATCGGCAATTTCGCCGGCGTGCACGTGGCGCCCGACGGCCGCGTCATCACCCAGGCGGAATGGGACCGCGAGCACGACAACTGGCTGCCGACGGAGACCGAACGCGCCTTCGTCGCCTCGCTGATGGTGTCGGTGACCGAGCCCGGCAAGTACGCCGGCTGGATCGCGCCGCCGCCGCGCGGCATCAACAACCAGCCGATCGACTATCCTTACGTGCGTCTCGCCTGATCCGGCGGCTCAGCCGCCGTTCTTCTTGTGCGGCGCGATCGGCGGCGCCGTGGTGAGGGTCCACTCCACCACCTGGCGCAGCACCTTGTTGGTCGCCTCGTTGAAGGCAAGGATCACCGACTGGATGTCGCCGCCCGAGGCCACGACCGTGTACTCGAAGTTCCTGAAGGCGATGATATCCTCGCGCGGCTCGACCACCAGCTTCACGTTGAGGCGCACGCGGATGGTCGGGATGGGGTTGTCGCCGCTGTATTCCGCCTGGAACTGCCTGAGTTCGCTCTTCAGCGTGTAGTCGGAGCGGAGCCCGGCGGATTCGCGGCCGACGCCGACGATCTTGCCGGTATTCTCGAAGCTTTCCACCAAGAGCGTCTGCCAGAGCTTCGGCGCCCGGTCGATCCAGCGCGAATTGGCGAAGTACTTGACCTCGATCGGGCTGGTCAGCAACGCGATGCGGTTGGTGTCGAGGCCGCCGTTGGCCAGCGGCTCCTCCACGTCGAGCTGCCAGTCGACCTTGGGCAGGTCGAGCCGGAAGGTGGTCTTCGGCGCCAGCTCGTAGATGTTGGGGGCGGGTCCGAGGCCCGGGATGGCAGCGCAGGCGGTGACGGTCATCGCCAACAGCAGGACGGCCGCGGCACTTCGCCACCGCGGGCGCACCCCGCGCTCGATCAAGGGCATGCTCATTGGGCCTTGCGCTCCGGTGCCTTGTCGCCGAACAGGAACTGGGTGGGATCGTTTTCGATGCGGTCGCTGACGCGGGTGAGCGAGGCGACGAGTTGGCGCGCCTCGGCGATCAGCCGGACCATCTGCGGCAGCCCGTCGTTGGCGAACTCGTGGATGGCGTCGCTGTTGCTCGACACGAGGTTGTTGAGCAGGTCGGCGGTCTTGCCGAGATCCTGGGCGGTGCGCCGCGATTCCAGGACGAAGGAATTGAAGTTGCCGAGGCTCGCCTGCGCATCCTTCATGGTGCTGCTGGTCTCGTCGGCGACGTGATCGAGCTTTTCGGTGATGGTGTGGATGGCCTTCGCCGAGGCGGCGACATCGTCGGCCGCGGCGCGCGCCGACGAGATGAAGGCGTCGAGGTCGTGCTTGCGGCCGGCGATGGTATCGGTCACCTGCGAGGTGTCGTTCAGGATCTTGGCGATCCGCGCCTGGTTCTCCGGCCCCAGTATCTTGTTGATATTGTCGAGCGCGGCGACGGCGCGCGACAGCACCTCCGGCGCGGCGTCGATGAGCTGCGATATCTGCGAGGGCCGGGCGGGAATTTCCGGCGGCGGCTTGCCGTGATGGTACTTCAAGAGTTTCGATGCGGCGGTGCCGCCGGTGATCAGGATGTAGCTGACGCCGGTAATGCCCTGCGGCTCCATCTCGGCGTAGGAATCGTGGCGCACCGGCGTGCTGGCGGCGATCTCCACCGTCACCTTGACGCGCCGGGGATCGGTATCGTCGAACTGGATGGTCTTCACCGTGCCGACCTGGATGCCGTTGAAGCGCACGTCGCCGCCGATGCGCAGGCCGGCGACCGAATCGGTGAAGTGGATGACGTAGTAGGACAACCGTTCGTTGATGTCGATCCGCGCCAGCCAGATGATGCCGGCGAAAATCCCGGCCGCCAGCAGCAGCACGAAGGAGCCGATCAGCAGGTGGTTGGCCTTGGTCTCCATGCCCTATCCGTTCGCACCTTGCACCGCAACGGCCGTCCGCGTGGCCGCAGCCGCCCTCGCCCGCGGCCCGTGAAAATACGAACGGATCCAGGGATGGGTCTCGGCGAGCATCTGTTCCATGGTGCCCACCACGAGAACTTTCCGCTCGGCCAGAACGGCAATACGGTCGCAGATCGCCTGCAGCGAGTCCAGATCGTGGGTCACCATGACCACGGTCAGATCGAGGGCGTCGCGGAGCGTGCGGATGAGCTGGTCGAAGGCGGCGGCGCCGATCGGGTCGAGGCCGGCGGTCGGCTCGTCGAGGAACAGTATCTCGGGGTCGAGCGCGAGCGCGCGGGCGAGCCCCGCCCGCTTGCGCATGCCGCCCGAGAGCTCGGCGGGAAACTTGGCCCCGGCCGAGGGTTCGAGGCCGACCAGGCTGATCTTCAGCGCCGCGATCTCGTCCATCAGCCGCTGCGAGAGGTGCAGATGCTCGCGCAGCGGCGCCTCGATGTTCTGCGCCACGGTCAGCGAGGAGAACAGCGCGCCGTCCTGGAACAGCATGCCCCAGCGCCGCTCCAGCCGGCGGCGCGCCTCGGCATCGAGCGAGCGCACCTCCTGCCCCAGCACCTCGACGGTTCCGGCGACCGGCTTCAGCAGCCCGAGGATGGCGCGCAGCAGCACCGACTTGCCGGTGCCCGAGCCGCCGACGATGCCGAGCACCTCGCCGCGATAGACGTCGAGATCGAGATTTTCGTGCACCACCTGCTCGCCGAAGCGGGTGGTCAGCCCGCGCACCCGGATGACCACTTCGTGCCCGCCGCCGACACCCGCCGTCGCGCGCGCCTCAGACATCGACGATATTGAAGAAGATCGAGAAGGCGGCGTCGGTGACGATGACCAGGAAGATCGCCTCGACCACGGCGCGCGTGGTGCGCTGGCCGACGCTTTCGGCGCTGCCGGTCACCTCCAGCCCCTCGTAGCAGCCGATCAGGGCGATGATGACGGCGAAGAACGGCGCCTTGATCAGGCCGACGGCGAAATGCCAGACATTGGTGTCGGACAGCCGCTGGATGAACACGGTCGGCGCGATGTCGAGCGCACCCCAGGACATCACCGCGCCGCCGAGCAGCCCCATCAGGTCGGAGAAGAAGCCGAGCAGCGGCAGGGTCAGCAGCAGCGCCAGCACCCGCGGCAGCACCAGCGCCTCCACCGGATCGATGCCGAGGGTGCGCATGGCGTCGATCTCTTCCCTGAGCTTCATCGAGCCGATCTGGGCGGCGAAGGCGCTGCCGGAGCGGCCGGCGACGACGATCGAGGTGAGCAGGATGCCGAGTTCGCGCAGCACGGACACCGCGACCAGGTTGACGATGAAGACCTGGGCGCCGTAGAGGCGGAGCTGGGTCGCGCCCTGATAGGCCAGCACCACGCCGATCAGGAACGAGATCAGCCCGACGATCGGCAGGGCGTTGAAGCCGACCGCCTGCATGTGATGCACCATCGCGGTGAGGCGCAGCCGGCGCGGATCGACCAGGGTGCGCAGGCCGGTCTCGATCACCAGGCCGAAGAAGCCGAGGAAGTCGCCGACCTGCACCAGACCCTGCGCCGTCCAGGCGCCGACCGCCTCGACCAGGTGGAGCAGGCTGACATGCGGACGCGGCGCCGCCGGCGGCGGATGATCGTTGGCGGCGGCCTGCTCCAGCAGGCTGCGGTGGTTGGCGCCGCCGCCGACCAGCTCGACCGGCACGCCTTCCGCCGCCAGGCGCTTGACGGTGCGGTGCAGCAGCCAGGCGCCGGCCATGTCGAGGCCCTCGAGTTCGCCGAGGTCGACCCTGAGGCTCTGCGCCGCACTCGGACCGACGGCGGCGAGTTCCGCTTCGAGCCGCCCGGCGCTGTCGATGGTCCAGGGGCCGACGGGCCGCAGCAGCAGCCCGCCGTCGGCATCGCTGGTGTTGATGAGGCCTGCCTGCATGGCGCGGCAGCATCGCATGCAGCGCATCGCCCAGCAAGGCGAAGCGCCGCAAAACGCGGCAAAGGCGGGCGGTTGCGCCGCCGCGCGGCCTAAGCCGCGAGGCGAGTCAGCTTTTCGATGAGGTAGTCGGCGTTCTCGCCCTGGAAACCCTCTTCGAAGCGGGTCAGGACGCGCTCGATGGTGCGGGCGACGAAGCGCTCGCGGTCGCCCGGGCGGCCGTCGTACTCGAGCTCGCGCGCCGCATCGATCGCGGCACGCGCGATCGGATAGAGACCGGCCGGCATGTTGCAGCGCTGGTACAGGGCCTGGAAGCCGAGCTGGCCCCCGTCGTGGATCAGCCGATAGGCGTTGGCGACGGGAATGCCGCCGAGCGCGGCCATGGCATTCTCGAAGAAATCCAGATCGCCGGTGCAGAGGGCGCGGAGCACGATGGTCGGGGTCAGCCGGCCGTTCTCGTGCAATTGCGCCACCAGGCTGGCGACATCGGTGCGGCCGGCGCCGGCGCTCAGGCTCATCACCGCGCGCTCGCGGCTTTGCAGCACCAGGTCGGCGGCGACGCTCGGCGGCAGGTCGTGATGGGTCAGCAGCCGTTCGCAGAGCAGGTTCGACACCAGCGTGACCAGCCGCTCGGCCACCGTGATCGGCAGCTTGCTGCGATAGACCATCGGGCCATGCACGCGCTCGCTGTCGCCGAAGCGGTCGAGCGCCCGCTGCAAGGCCTGCTCGCTGACCGCCGCGGTCTGGTTCTCCATCAGCGCGGCGACCGCCGCCTCGGTGCCGCGCTCGACCAGCGCGTCGGCGACCGGCGCACCCAGGCGTTCGCGGCGGGCGACGGCGAGCAGGTGGTCCGGCGATTGCGAGGTGACGATCTGGATCAGATCGTCCTCGGTCAGCACCGTGGAAGATTGCAGGAACGGCGCCGCCACCTCGATCACGTCATTGGCCAGCACCAGCGCCACGTCGCGCGGCACATCGGGGCAATGCTTCAGGTTCTCGGCCAGCGACTGGCGCACCCGCGCGGCGGCGTCGCGCATCATCACCCGGAAGATGTCGTTGGCGATCTCGCGCTCGCTCGGCGAAAGGCCGGTGGCGCGATAGGCGTGCGCCACCTTTTCCGCGGTTCTGAGACGGCTCGAGGCAGAGGGATCCTGCAGCAAGCGGGCGACGTCCGAGGACGTCAGGTTCAAGGTGCTGGACACCGGTTCAATCTCCTGCCGCGGCTAAGTGCGACGCTGATGAAACCGCACCCTCGAAGGCTAGGGCAGCCGGGTTAAATGAACCTTAATCGGCGGCGCCGCGCCGGGCGCCGCGAGCGCCTCGAATTCCCTCGCCCGACGCGGCCATTCGCCGCAAGGCGGCTTGTTCGCCGGGTCGTATTATGCAATTCCTATCGTCCCGGAGCGTACCTCCCCGCAGGTCATGGAGATGCAAGCATGCGCCACGCCCTTCCGGCCGCTTTGGCTGCCGCCCTGCTGATTGCCGCCGCCAGCCCGAGCCGGGCGGCGGGGGACGCGGAAAAGGGCAAGGCCCAGTTCGCCATCTGCCGCATCTGCCACAGCCTGGATGCCGGCAAGAACGTCATCGGCCCGAGCCTGCACGGCCTCTTCGGGCGCACGTCCGGCACGGTGCCGGGCTTTTCCTATTCCGAGGCCATGAAGGCCAAGGCCGTGGTCTGGAACGAGGATACGCTCAACAAGTATCTGGCCGATCCCAAGGCCTATGTGCCCGGCAATAAAATGGCCTTCGCCGGGGTCAAGAGCGACAGTGCCCGCGCCGATCTGATCGCCTATCTCAAGCAGGCCACCCAGTAACCGCCGCGCCGGCTTCGTTCCGCAATAGTATTAACGCCGGCTTGACCAGTTAGTATTATTGTCGACGGCGATTGCGTCATCGGGCCGGGGACAGGAACTGCAAGATGCGATGGCTGCGGCGACAGCTTCCCGTCGTGGTGCCGGCCGTGGTGCTGGCGGCGGCCTTCCTGCTGCGCATCTTCGATCCCGGCAGCATCATTTCCAACCAGCAGCGCACGGTCTTCGACTACTACCAGCGCTTCTCGCCGCGCGCCTACGAAGCGGCGCCGGTCAGGATCGTCGATATCGACGACGAATCGCTGGCCAAGCTCGGCCAGTGGC
>DATKQA010000072.1:0-2733 GCA_035523835.1 Candidatus Sulfotelmatobacter sp. | reverse complement strand
GATCTTACGATTTTTGCTGCGCCCCGGCCATCCCAGGCGTCATGCCTTTGTCATCATTTGCGGCGCAAAATGTCCGGAGCTGCCGGGGAGCGGCATCGTGGACGCGAGGGTTGCCGATCGTGAAATTGCGCGCCACGCCAGGCTTGGCACCCGGAACGCCGCGGCGCTGCCGGCGCCGGAGTTCGAACGCATGCTGGTGCGCTCGGGCGTCATGGTGATCAAGTATTGGTTCCCGATCACCGACGACGGGCGGCATTTGCGCTTCATGATGCGCATTCACGATCCGCTCGAGCAGTGGAAGCTCAGTCCGATGGACCTGGAGTCCCGGCGACGCTGGGAGCTATACACCAAGGCGAAGGAGGCGATGCTGGAACGCACGCACATTCCCGAGGCACCCTGGTACGTCGTCGAAGCGGTGGACAAGAAGCGCGCCCGGCTGAATTGCATCCACCATCATCTGCCGGGCCGGATTCCTTATGGGGAGCCGCATCACGAGCCGGTGGCTCTGCCGGAACGGGTGCACAAACCGGATTACCGCCGCGCGCCGATCCCGGCGGAAATGTTCGTCCCGGCGATCTATTGAAAGTGCCCGCCGGCGCTACTTCAGCGCCAATCCGCGACGATATTCGGCGGCGAGTTCGGCATAGTGCGGCGCCGTGCGGGCGAAGCCGGCAGCATCCTCCGGCGAGAGCTTGCGGGTGAACTTGGCCGGCCGGCCGCTCCACAATTCGCCCGAAGGCACGCGCTTGCCCGGCGTGAGCAGCGAACCGGCGGCGACCATGGCGCCGCTTTCGACCACGCAGCCGTCCATCACCGTGGCGCTCATGCCGATGAAGCTGTTGTCCTCGAGCCGGCAGCCGTGAATAAGGCACATGTGGCCGACGGTGACGTTGCTGCCGATCCAGGTCGGATGCGTGCCGCCGCTGACATGCACGATGGTGCCGTCCTGCAGGTTGGTGCCCTCGCCGACATGAATGGTATAGACGTCGCCGCGCAGCACGCAGTTGAACCAGATGCCGGTCCGCGCGCCGATGCTGACGTTGCCGATGACCACCGCGTTCGGCGCGATGAAGGCGTCCTTGGCGATGTTCGGTAGGGTGCCCTTGTAGGGCAGGATCATGCCGCTCATGAAGCCACCAGCGTTCAGCCAAGGCCGGCGGTTTCGCCGAGGCCCAGCATCAGGTTCAGGTTCTGCACCGCCGCGCCCGACGCGCCCTTGCCGAGATTGTCGAGCAGCGCCACCAGCCGCGCCTGGCCGCGCTGCTCGGAACCGAAGACGTAGAGCTGCATTCGGTTGGTGCCGTTGAGGCCCTCCGGGTCGAGCGTCTTCAGGGCCGCCGCCTCGGCAAGCGGCACCACCTCGACGAACGGCTCGTCGGCGTAGGCGCGCGCCAGCGCCGCATGCAGCGCCGCGAGCGAAGGCGCCGCCGGCAGTTGCCGGAGCTGGAGCGGCACCTCGACGATCATGCCCTGGGCGTAGCGGCCGACGGCCGGCGCGAACAGCGGTGCATGGGCCAGGCCGGCGTGCGCCTGCATCTCCGGCACATGCTTGTGACTCATGCCCATGGCATAGATGCGATAGGGCACTTTGGTGTAGTTGGCGGCGGCGCTGTCTTCGAATTCCGCGATCATGCTCCGTCCGCCGCCGGTGTAGCCGGAGACGGCGTTGACCGTTACCGGCCAGTCGCGCGGCAGCAGGCCGGCGGCTACCAGCGGCCGCACCAGGGCAATGAAGCCGGTCGGATAGCAGCCCGGATTGGCAACGCGCCGAGACGCCGCGATCGCCGCCCGCTGGCCCTCGGCCATTTCGGGAAAGCCGTAGGTCCAACCCGGCGCCGTGCGGTGTGCGGTCGAGGCATCGATCACCCGGACCGAATTGCTGCTGATGAAGCCGACCGCCTCGCGCGCCGCATCGTCGGGCAGGCACAGGATCACCGCGTCGGCGCCGTTCAGCAGGTCGCGCCGCGCCGCCGCGTCCTTGCGCCGCGCCGGATCGATCGAGACGAGCTCGATGTCGCCGCGCGCCGCCAAGCGGCTGCGGATCTGCAGGCCGGTCGTGCCGGCCTCGCCGTCAATGAATACCGTCGGGGCCATGATGGTCCCCACCTTAGCGTAGTGAAGCGGAAAGACCTAGAGCTAGCGCTTGGAGAACTGGTAGCTGCGTCGCGCCTTCATCTTGCCGTACTTCTTGCGCTCGACCACGCGGCTGTCGCGGGTGAGGAAACCGCCCGACTTCAATACCGGGCGAAGGCTCGGCTCGTAAAAGGTCAGCGCGCGGCTGATGCCGTGCCGCACCGCTCCGGCCTGGCCCGACAGTCCGCCGCCGGTGACGGTGCAGGTCACGTCGAACTGGTCGATGCGGTTCGTCACCACGAACGGCTGGGCAATCAGCATGCGCAGCACCGGCCGGGCGAAATAGACGTTGCTCTCGCGCCCGTTGACGACGATGCGCCCGACGCCCGGCTTGACCCAGACGCGGGCCACGGCGTTCTTCCGCTTGCCGGTGGCATAGGAGCGGCCCTGCGCGTCGATCTTCGGCCGCGACGGCTCCTCCGGCGCGGCGGCCGTGGCGGTGGCCAGGCCGCGAAGATCGGTCAAGGTGCGGGGTTCGACGGCCATGCTCAGGCACTCCTCGCGTTCTTGCGGTTCATCGCCGCGACATCCAGGACTTGCGGCTGCTGCGCCTCGTGCGGATGCGCGGCGCCGGCATAGACACGAAGGTTCTTGAGCTGG
>DATKQA010000071.1:0-3295 GCA_035523835.1 Candidatus Sulfotelmatobacter sp. | reverse complement strand
ATGCGATCGGCGAGGGCGAAAACTGCTTCCATATCATGCTCGATCAGCACAATGCTCACCTGTCGCTTCAACTCCTGCAGCAGCCCGACCATGCGCGCGGATTCCTCGCCGCCCATGCCCGCCATCGGCTCGTCGAGCAGCAGCAGGCGCGGCCGGGTGGCGAGCGCCATGGCGATCTCGAGCTGGCGCCGCTCGCCGTGGCTGAGCCGGGAGGCGCGGACTTCGGCACGGTCGGCGAGGCCGACGCGGGCCAGCGCCGTTTCCGCCGCCGCGCGCAAGGCCGGCTCGCGGCGCGCGTCACGCCAGAAGCGGAAGGAATGACCGGCATGGGCCTGGGCGGCGAGGGCGGCATTGCCGAGCGCGGTGAAGTCGGCGAAGACGGAGGTGATCTGGAACGAGCGTGCCAGGCCGAGCGCGCTCCGCCGATAGGCCGGCAGGCGGGTGATGTCGCGGCCGGCGAAACGGATGCGGCCGAAGTCGGGATGCACATCGCCGGCGAGCTGGCCGATCAGCGTGGTCTTGCCGGCGCCGTTCGGCCCGATGACGGCATGCATCTCGCCGTCTTCGACGACGAGACTGATCTGGTCGGAGGCGAGGATGCCGCCGAAGCGCTTGACCAGCCCCTCGACCTGCAGCAGCGGCTCAGCCATCGCCGCCGCCCCGCAGCAGGCCGTCGATGCCGCCGCGGGCGAACAGCACCACCAGCAGCAACAGCGGCCCGAGGATGATCTGCCAATATTCGGTGACGCCGGAGAGCACCTCCTCCAGCACCAGCAGCACGACGGCGCCGATGGTCGGGCCGAACAGCGAGCCCATGCCGCCGAGCACGACCATGACGATGAGATCGCCCGAGCGGGTCCAATGCATGGTGGCCGGGCTGATGAAGTCGTTGTGGTTGGCGAGCAGGGCGCCGGCGAGGCCGCAGACGGTGCCGGCGATGACGAAGCAGGCGAGGCGGTAGCGAAAGGTCGGAAAACCGACCGCCTGCATGCGCCGCTCGTTCGAGCGCGCGCCGCGCACGACCATGCCGAAGCGCGCGTTCATCAGCCGCCAGGCGAGGACGATGCTGGCCAGCAGCAGGGCGAGGCAGAGATAGTAGAAGACGGTCTTGTTGCCGAGGTCGATCAGGCCGGCGAACTGGCTGCGCTTGTAGATGGTCAGGCCGTCGTCGCCGCCATATTGGTCGAGGCCGGCGGCGACGTAATAGACCATCTGCGCGAAGGCCAAGGTGATCATGATGAAATAGACGCCGCGCGTGCGCAGGCTGAGGGTGCCGATCACCAGGGCGAAGGCGGCCGAGATCAGCAGCGCAAGCGGCCACTGGATGAAACCCGAATAGATGCCGTCATGGGCCAGGATGCCGATGACATAGCCGCCGATGCCGAGGTAGGCGGCGTGGCCGAAGCTCACCATGCCGCCATAGCCGAGGATCAGGTCCAGGCTGGTCGCCGCCATGGCCAGGATGACGACGCGGGTGAAGAGCGTGACGATGAAGCCGTTGCCGGTTATCGCCGCCGCCGCCGGCACCAGCAGCAGGAACAGCAGCAGCGCGCCGATCAGCGCCTGGTGCGCGATGAGCCGCGCGGTCATCGGCCGGGCGCCGGGAACAGGCCTTCGGGGCGCAGCACGAGCACGATCGCCATCAGGAGATAGATCAGCATGGAGGAGAGCGCCGGCGCCGCCGTGGAGGCCCCCGCCTGGCTCAACACTTGGCGCAGGAGGTCGGGCAGGAAGGCGCGGCCGAGCGTGTCGGCGACGCCGACGAAGATCGCGGCGATGAAGGCGCCGCGGATCGAGCCGATGCCGCCGATGACGATGATCACGAAGGCGAGGATCAGGATGTTCTCGCCCATGCCGATCTGCACCGTCTGGATCGGCGCCTGCATCAGCCCGGCGAGCGCCGCCAACGCTGCGCCGAGGCCGAAGACCAGGGAGTACAGCAGCTTGATGTCGATGCCGAGCGCGCCGACCATCTCGCGGTTGGAGGCGCCGGCGCGGATCAGCATGCCGAGCCGGGTGCGCTGCACCAGGAGATAGAGGAACAGCGCCACGGCGAGCGCCACCAGGATGATGGCGATGCGATAGGTCGGATAGCGCAGGCCCGGCAACAGGCCGACGGAGGTATTGAGCAGCGCCGGCAGCGGCAGGGTGAGCCCGGCCGGCCCCCAGATCAGCCGCACCAGTTCGTTGAAGAACAGGATCAGGCCGAAGGTGGCGAGCACATGATCGAGGTGATCGCGGCCGTAGAGGCGGCGGAGCGCGATCACCTCCAGCACGATGCCGAGCACCAGGGTCGCGGCGAGCGCGAGGATGGCGCCGAGCAGGAAGCTGCCGGTCCAGGCGACGAAGCTGGCGGCGAAATAGGCGCCGACCATGTAGAGCGAGCCGTGCGCCAGGTTCACCAGGTCCATGATGCCGAAGACGAGCGTCAGGCCGGCCGCCAGCAGGAACAGCAGCAGGCCGAATTGCAGTCCGTTGAGGCATTGTTCGGCGACGAGCAGCATCGGCGCTAATATCGGCTAGGGCGTTGCCTTTCACTAGCGCGTATTTTTCGCGCCGCGCGCATGAAAACGGCGGAAGCGCCGGAGCGCTCCCGCCTGAACGAAGGCCGCCGCCGTCACTTCATCGGACACTTGTCGTGGAAGCGGTCCTGGTTGTTCTTGAAAATGGTGGCGACGGTCTTGAGCGTATAGTTGCCCTCGGCGTCCTTCACCGTCTCCTGCAGGTAGAAGTTCTCGATCGGGAAATGGTTGTTGCCGTACTTGTAGGGGCCGCGCACCGAGGCGTAATCGGCCTTCTCCATTTCCCGGCGCATGGCGTCCTTCTTGCCGAGGTCGCCCTTCACCGCCACCACGGCGCTGTTGATCAGGAACGCCGAATCATATTGCTGCGCGCCGTAGAAGGAGGGGTAGCGCTTGTACTTGGCGCGGAAGTCGGCGACGAACTTCTTGTTCGCCGCGTTCGGCAGATCGTTGACCCATTCTTGCGCGCCGGGCACGCCGAGCGCCGCGTCCTTCTGCAGCGGCAGGGTCGTGGCGTCGATGGTGAAGGCGGTATAGAGCGGGATCTGGCCCTTGAGGCCGGCCTGCGAATACTGGTTCAGGAACTGCACGCCGGCGGCGCCGGGATAGAACACGAAGACGGCATCGGGCTTGGCGGCGCGCACCTTCGACAGCTCGGCGGAGAAGTCGAGCTGGTCGGGCCACTTGGTGAATTCCTCGCCGATCACCTTGCCCTTGAAGGTGGTCTGCACCCCGGCCAGCATGTCCTTGCCGGCGACATAGTTGGGGCCGAT
>DATKQA010000070.1:0-9893 GCA_035523835.1 Candidatus Sulfotelmatobacter sp. | reverse complement strand
TGCCGCCGTTCGGCCGGATGCCGTGGCAAGGACGCAGGAAGCCGGGATTGGCCTCCAGCAGCGGCGGTGGAATACGCCCGCCGTCGATCATGCGCTGCGCGCCGTAGATGTCGCGCAGGATGGCGTTCAGCAGGCGGGCGCGCTGCACCACGCCGGCCTCGATGCTCTGCCATTCCGCCGCCGGAATGATCAGCGGAATGAGATCGAGCGGCCACAGGCGCTCGCCGCCCTGAGGATCGTCGTAGATGGTATAGGTGACGTCGTTCTGCCGCAGGAGCCGGCTCGCTTCGCCGACCCGTTCCGCCATTTGCTCGCGATGCAAGGGCGTCAGCCGGCGCATCAATCCCTGCCAGTGGCCGCGAAAGCGGCCTTCGTCGTCCAGCAGCTCGTCGTAGACGCCACCGGCACGATAGCCGAGCAGATCGGCATCGCCGAACAGCGAGCTTTGCGCGCCGGCGGGCAGTTCGTCGTTTGTCGACGTCGGGTCAGACACGGCGCAAGTCGAGCGTCAGGGGGAAATCGGCGTTGGCCGGCGGCACGCGCGGCTCGAACGGGCCCTGGGTATGGCCGATGGGCGAGAAGCGGGCCAGACGGCGGCCTTCCGCTTCGTGGGCATTGACCGGCCTGGTGGCGTAGTTGCGCCCGCCGGGATGGCTGACATGATAGGTGCAGCCGCCGATCGAGCGCCCCGACCAGGTATCGACGAGATCGAAGACCAGCGGCCCATGCGGCGGAATCGTCGGATGCAGCGCCGAGGCTGGCTGCCAGGCGCGAAAACGGATGCCGGCGACGAACTCGCCCTCGACCCCGGTCGGGTGCAGCGGCATCCGCCAGCCGTTGCAGGCCACCGCATGGCGCTCGCCGACCATGCCGCTGACGCGCACCTGAAGCCGCTCGAGCGAACTGTCGACAAAACGCGCCGTGCCGCCGCCGCCCGGCTCCTCGCCCAGCACGTGCCACGGTTCCAAGGCGTGGCGAAGCTCGATCTGGATGCTGCGCATGGCCGTCGTGCCGTGTATGGGAAAGCGAAAGTTAACGTGCGGTGCAAACCAGGAATCCTCGAATGGGTAACCCGCGGCGCGCAAGTCCGCAACCACGTCGCGCAGGTCCTCGGCGACGAAATAGGGCAGCATGAAGCGGTCATGCAGCTCCGTACCCCAACGAACGAGCCGGTTTACATAGGGTTCCCGCCAGAAGCGTGCGATCAGCGCTCGCAGCAGGAGTTGCTGCGTCAAGCTCATCTCGGCATGCGGCGGCATCTCGAAACCGCGTAACTCGACCAGGCCGAGTCGGCCGCTCGGACCGTCCGGCGAGTAGAGCTTGTCGATGCAGAATTCGCTCCGGTGCGTGTTGCCCTGTACATCGGTAAGAATATGGCGGAGCGTGCGGTCCACCAGCCACGGCGGCGGCGCCGGTCCGGCGCGTGCGATCTCGCCGAAGGCGATCTCCAGTTCATAGAGGATGTCGTCGCGCGCCTCGTCGATCCGCGGTGCCTGGCTGGTCGGGCCGATGAACAGGCCGGAGAACAGGTAGGACAGCGCCGGATGGTTCTGCCAGTAGGTGACCAGGCTGCGCAGCAGGTCGGGGCGGCGCAGGAACGGGCTGTCGCCGGCGGTCGGCCCGCCGACCACCAGGTGATTGCCGCCGCCGGTGCCGACATGGCGCCCGTCGATCATGAACTTTTCCGTCGTCAGGCGGGATTGCCGGGCATCTTCGTAGAGGTCCTTGGTAGTGCGGACCAGGGCATCCCAGTCCGGCGCGGGATGGATATTGACCTCGATCACCCCGGGGTCCGGCGTCACCGACAGCGAGTTCATCCGCGGGTCGCGCGGCGGCGGATAGCCCTCGATGATGACCGGCAGGTTGCTGTCGACGGCGGCAGCCTCGACCGTCTGCACAAGTTCGAGATAGTCCTCGAGCAAGGCCAAGGGCGGCAGGAAGACGTAGAGCTTGCCGTCGCGCGGCTCGACGCAGAGCGCCGTGCGCACGACCCAGGGTGCCGACGTGCCGCGCGCCAGCGGCGTTTCAGGTGCCTTGCCGCGGCCCATGACCTCGCCCATGACGGCAGAGTCCGGCTGGCGCCGCGGCTCCGTCGCGCCCTTGCGTTCGGCCGGCTGCTCGTAGCCGGGCTGCCGCGGCGGCAGCGGCGCCCGCGGTTCGAAGGGGTCCTGCTCGACCACGAAGGGATAATCCTCGGCCGCGACCCAGGGCAAGGAACCCAACGGCAGGCGCAGGCCCATCGGGCTGTCGCCGGGATGCAGCAGCATGCGTTCCTGGCGCAGCGGCCAGGCGCTCGACTGCCAGTATGGGCCGGAGGCCTCGTGGCGCCGGTTGATCGGCAGCACCAGGCCGATCGGGCGCTCCAGGCCGCGCTCGAAGACACGGGCGATGCGGGCGCGCTCCTCCTCGTCGTCGAGCTTGCTGTCCAGGGGATCGACGTTCACCGGCAACTTGCGTTCGCGCTGCACATAGTGCCAGGGATCCTCGTAGCCGGCCCGCACGGTCGCTGCGTCGACATTCAGGCGGCGCGTCAGGGCGGCCATGAAGCGTTCGGCCTCGGCCATGCCGAAGCCATAGTGGTGCTCCTCGCGCGCCAGGAATTCGCCGTTGGCCCAGATGGCGTCGCCGTCGCGGCGCCAATAGGCGGTGAGGGCCCAGCGCGGCAGGCTTTCGCCGGGATACCATTTGCCCTGGCCGAAATGCAGCAGCCCACCGGGCGCGAAGCGGCGCATCAGCCGATCGATCAGCGCCGCCGCGCGCAATCGCTTGGTCGGCCCGACGGCGGCGATGTTCCATTCCGCGCCGTCAGGATCGTCGATCGAGACGAAGGTGGGCTCGCCGCCCATGGTGAGCCTGACATCGGCCGCCTGCAGTTCGCGGTCGACGGCCTGGCCCAGCGCGTCGATGGCCTGCCATTGCGCCGGCATATAGGGCTTGGTGGTGCGCGGCTTCTCGGCGAGGCGCGTGACCGCCATCTCATGGCCGAACTCCACCTCGCACATTTCGACCTCGCCGCTCACCGGGGCGGCGCTGCCGGCGTCGGGCGTGCAGGCAAGCGGTATATGGCCCTCGCCGGCGAGCAGGCCGGAAGTGGGGTCGAGACCGATCCAGCCCGCGCCCGGCAGGTAGACCTCGGTCCAGGCGTGCAGGTCGGTGAAATCCTGTGCCGGCCCGCTCGGCCCCTCGATCGGCGCCTGATCGGCCGTAAGCTGAATCAGGTAGCCTGAAACGAAGCGCGCGGCGAGCCCCATGTGGCGCGCCACCTGCACCAGGAGCCAGGCCGAATCCCGGCACGCGCCGCGGCCGTGCGCCAGGGTCTGTTCGCAGGTCTGCAGGCCCGGCTCCATGCGGATGACATAGCTGACGCGTTGCTGCACCGCGCGGTTGAGCTCCACCAGGAAATCGATGGTGGAGCGCGGCTTGCGGTCGATGGTACGCAGGAAGGCGGCGAGCAGCCGCCCGGTGCGCTGCTTCTTCAGGTAGGGCCGCAATTCCTTGGCGAGCGCGGCATCATAGGCGAAGGGAAAGGTCTCGGCCGCCTTCTCCAGAAAGAAATCGAAGGGATTGCTGATCGCCATCTCGGCGATCAGGTCGACCTCGACGCTGAATTCGCCGGTCTTCTCCGGGAAAACGAAGCGGGCGAGATAGTTCGATTGCGGGTCCTGCTGCCAGTTCAGGAAATGCTGCTTCGGCGTCACCCTGAGCGAATAGCCGAGGATCGGCGTCCGGCAATGCGGCGTCGGACGCAGCCGCACGACCTGCGGTCCGAGCGTGACCTGACGGTCATAGCGATAGCTGGTCTTATGGGTCAACGCGACCTGAATGGCCATGGGTGTGAAGGCTCTCGTAGCGGGCCCGTTCGGCTGGCATCACTGGTCTGCCGACAAGCCGCTGCCCCGCAAGAAACGCGCCGCTCTCGCGCCCCGCAGGCCGGCCAAGCCGGGCGGCGCCATTCGGCCGGTTTTGATGGAGCGCCGAGCGATGCCGCGCGGCCATGCGTCGGAGGCCCCCCGGAGGTTGACGAATTAATATGCAATGTCTGGTAATTTTTTCGGCATCTGGCCGGACGCCGCTGCCGCGGCCAGGCCTGGAACGGTCAGGCGGCTCACGAAGGCTGGCAGTGCGAGCCGCTGGCGCGTTAGATTTGCCGCGAATTCAGAAAGAGGAAGCCATGTGGCAGCCGTCGGAACGATATCCGGATCCCGCAGTCGAAATTCTCGACCCGAGCTTTGCCAAATACCGGGTGACGCTCGCCGCCGTCGAGCGGCTCGCCACCGGCTTCCGCTGGGCGGAGGGGCCGGTCTGGTTCGGCGATGGCCGCTTCCTGCTGTGGAGCGATATTCCCAACAATCGCATCATGCGCTGGGACGAGGAAACCGGCGCGGTGAGCGTGTTCCGCAGACCGTCGAACAATGCCAACGGCAATACCCGCGACCGCCAGGGCCGGCTCGTCACTTGCGAACACGATGCGCGACGGGTCACGCGCACCGAATATGACGGCAGCATTACGGTGCTGCTGGACCGCTTCGACGGCAAGCCGCTCAATTCGCCGAACGATGTGGTGGTGAAATCGGACGGCTCCATATGGTTCAGCGATCCGCCCTTCGGCATTCTCGCCAATTACGAAGGTCATGTCGCGACGCAAGAGCTTTCCACCAATGTCTATCGTATCGACGGCCACACGGGCGCCGCGACGATCGTGACCGACGCCATCAGCCGGCCGAACGGCCTCTGCTTCTCGCCCGACGAGCGCCGGCTCTATGTCGTCGAATCCGGTTCCACGCCGCGGCGCATCTGGGTGCATGACGTGATCGACGACGGGAACCGTCTGACCAATGCGCGCATCTTCGTTGATGCCGGCCCCGATGGGGCGCCGGACGGCTTCCGTTGCGATGTGGACGGCAATCTCTGGGCCGGCTGGGGCGGCATGAACCCGGGTCTCGACGGGGTGATGATCTTCTCGCCGTCCGGCCAGGCGATCGGCCGGATCGCCCTGCCGGAGCGCTGTGCCAACCTCTGCTTCGGCGGGGTGAAGCGCAACCGCCTGTTCATGGCGGCGAGCCAGTCGCTCTATTCTCTCTATGTGAATACGCAAGGGGTCGCCGGCGGCTAGCCATGCCGACATTGCTCGATCCGGGTGCAAGCGGGAAGAGAGTTGCCGAATTTTTTGGCAGACCGGGAACTGGAGGCAGGGATGGCACGCCAAAAGAATAGGCGAGGCGATGGCAAGCTTCTTGCGTGGAAGGGACGCATGGATAGGCGGGCGTTCGGGCGCGCCGACCGGCATCGAATTGTTTTCTCAGGATGACGACGCGAACCGCACAGAAGCCGCTCAAAGCCAAGGCGGAGGCCGGTTTGCCGCCGGCCCGGCGCAGCCCCGTCGCCAAGCTATCGAGAGGCGGCGCGGGCAAGCGGTCTTCGCCGTCAGCGACGCCGTTCGCGCGCTATGAGCTGGGCGCGCCCTACGACGAGATGTTCGCCGCCGACGCCAATCGTCGGACGCAGTACCACTTCCTGCATCGCCGCCTGCTCGACCTGGGACCGGACGAGCTGCGTAACCGCCAACAGCGGGCCGATCTGTCGTTCCTGAACCAGGGCATCACTTTCACCGTCTATGGCGCGCAGGAGAGCACGGAACGTGTCATGCCGACCGATCTCCTGCCGCGCATTCTGACCGCGCGGGAGTGGGCGCGCGTCGAAGCCGGCCTGGCGCAGCGCATCACGGCGCTGAACCTGTTCCTCAAGGACATTTACAACGAGGGCCGCATCTTCACCGACGGCGTGGTGCCGCGCGAGCTGGTCTGGAGCTCGCAGCACTATCGGCGCGAGATGCGCGAGCTGTCGCTGCCGCGCGATGTCTATGTCGCCATCTGCGGCTCCGACCTGGTGCGGCTCGAGGATGGCAGCTTCGCCGTGCTGGAAGACAATCTCCGCGTACCGAGCGGCGTCTCCTACATGATGGCCAACCGCGAGGTCATGAAGCACGTGTTTCCGGAACTGTTCCGGAACTACGAGGTGCAGCCGATCGCGCAATATTGCCAGGCCCTCCTGGCGACGCTGCGTACCCTGGCGCCGACCGGCCGTTCCGATCCGACGGTCGTGCTGCTGACCCCCGGCATCTTCAATTCCGCCTATTTCGAACATGCCTTCCTGGCGCGCCAGATGGGCATCCAGCTCGTCGAAGGCAACGACCTCGTGGTGCATAACAACGTCGTCTATTCCCGGACGACGGCGGGGCTGCGCCGGGTCGACGTGGTCTATCGCCGCGTCGACGACGATTTCATCGACCCGCTGGCGTTTCGCGCCGACTCCCGGCTCGGCGCGGCCGGCCTGTTCAATGCCTACCGCGCCGGCAATCTCGGCATGGTCAATGCCATCGGCACCGGCGTTGCCGACGACAAGGCGGTCTATGCCTACGTGCCGAAAATCATCCGCTACTACCTCGACGCGGAACCCATCCTGCCGAATGTCGAGACCTATCTGCTGGCGGACGAGAAGCAGCGCCAGCACGTGCTGGCCAATCTCGACAAGCTGGTGGTGAAGGCGGTCGGCGAGTCCGGCGGCTACGGCATGCTGATCGGTCCGCATGCGACCCCGGCCGAGCGGGAAACCTTCCGCGGCCACATCCTGGCCAATCCGCGCAATTATATCGCGCAGCCGACCTTGAAGCTGTCGCGCGCGCCTTGTTTCGTCGACGGCGCGATCGAGCCGCGGCACGTCGACCTCCGGCCGTTCGTGCTCTACGGCGAACGCATCACCATCGTCCCCGGCGGCCTGACGCGCGTGGCACTTCGGCGCGGTTCGCTGGTGGTCAATTCCTCGCAAGGCGGCGGCAGCAAAGACACCTGGGTTCTGTCGGATTAGCCGCCATCGTTGGAAGGTTTGGAACATCGTTCATGCTCTCCCGCGTTGCCGACAACCTCTATTGGATGAGCCGCTATCTGGAGCGTGCCGAGCGTTCTTCCCGGCTGGTCAGCGTGAACCTCAATCTGACCACGGAGCATGCCTCGGCCGTATCGGCGAGCCATTGGCGTCGCGTGCTGGAGGCGCTCTGGCTGGCCGAACCGGATCGCGAGCCGCGCTTCGACGAGGAATCGCTGGCGGAGCTTGTGTTCTCGCGCCAGCGCCATACCTCCATCTTCAGTTGCGTCGCCGCGGCGCGCAACAATGCGCGCCAGGTGCGCGAGGAAATCAGCGCCGAAATGTGGGAGCGCATCAACCGGCTCTACCTGCATATGCGAAGCGATGCGCCGGGCGGCGGCGGCACGCGCTTGCTGGAATTCCTGCAATCGGTGGTGGAGACGCTGCACCTGGTGCAAGGCACGACGGACAGCACCATGAGTCACGGCGAGGGGTGGCGCTTCATTCAGGTCGGCCAGCACATCGAGCGGGCCATGGCGACGGCACGGCTGCTCGGGGTCTATCTGGCGCCCGTGCGCGGCGGCAATTCGGGGAACGCGCCGCAGCGCGGCTTTCTCGACTGGGTCGGCCTGTTGAATTCGTGCAGCGCGTTCGAACCTTACTGCAAGATCTACGCGCATGGCATCGAGCCGCGCGGCATCTTGGAATTCCTGCTGTTCAGCAGCGAGTTCCCCCATTCCGTGCGTTTCTGCGTCGACCGGATGCACACCCATCTCGGCGATATCGCGGTTGCCGCGGGCCAGCGCGCCGGCCGGGCGCAGCGGCTGACCGGCCGGCTGCAGGCGCAACTCAATTTCGGCCATGTCGACGACATCATGCGCGGCGATCTGGCTGCCCACCTGAAAGACTTCGAGAAACAGTGCCTGGAGATCCACGACGCGATCTACCAGGCCTATATTCTCTATTCCTTCGACGACGCCATGATTGCCTGAAGCTGCCCCGGGAGAGAGTTCGAGCGATGCGCTATTTCGTCCAACATGTCACCCGGTTTCGCTACAGCAGCCCGGTGCACGAGAGTCTTACCGAGGTCCGTATGGCGCCGCGCACCGAAGCGCATCAGCGCTGCTACCAGTTTCGCCTGCAATGCAAGCCGAGCGTGCAGGTCATGCGCTACGATGATCATTACGGCAACGTGGTCTATCACTTCGATGTGCCGACGCCGCACACCAGCCTGGAAATCGTCGCCGCTTCGGCCGTCGAGATCGAGCCCCTGGCCGATCTGCCGGCAAAGCTTCCCGCCGAGGCCTGGAGGCAGTTGGATGAACTTGGCCAGGACGGAGAGTTTTGGGACTGGCTGCATCCGTCGCGCTTCGCGGTTCCGACCAAGGCGCTGGAGAGCCTCGCCGTCCGGCTCAAGCTGGGCGAGCGCAAGGCCGATCCGCTCACCAGCGTGCAGCGCATCTGCAGCGGCATTCACCGGCATTTCACCTATAAGCCGGAGGCGACGGAGGTGGATTCGCCGATCGACATGGCGATCAAGCTCCGTTCGGGCGTCTGCCAGGATTTCGCGCATATCGCCATCGCCATGCTGCGGCGCCTCGGCATCCCGGCGCGCTATGTCAGCGGCTACCTGTTTCACAACGGCAGCGACCGCAACACGGCGGCGAACGCCTCGCATGCCTGGGTGGAAGTCTATCTGCCGCCGCTCGGCTGGATCGGCGTCGATCCAACCAACGACGTCGTCGTCGGCGAGAAGCATATCCGGGTCGCGGTCGGCCGCGACTATGCCGATGTGTCGCCGACGCGTGGGGTCTACAAGGGCGATGCCGAGAGCGAACTCGCGGTCGCCGTCAGCGTGTCGGCGACCCGCGGGCAGTCGAACAGCGACTTGGCCTTGCATGTCATCCGCCGCAATGGCCAGAGCGCGGCCAAGAGCGAACCGCAGGAGGTCCATCAGCAGCAGTAGCCTTGGCACGGCATTTGCTGATTGAAATTCCGTGGGATGGCGGGGTGGTGCCCCGCCCTAAGGGGAGAGGGCGATGCCGACAGAAAAGACTTTTCACGTCGCGCGCTATGTGGAGCAGGCGGCCTCGGCGGCGGGGCTGACGCTCGATCCGGCATATGTTCCAGGCGTGGTGGAGAATATGGCCCGCATTCATGCACTGGCCGGGTCGTTCCTGGATTTTTCCCCGCCCGACGAGGAAGAACCGGGCTTCGTCTTCGTCCCCTCGGAACCGTGACCGCCGAGAACGACTCCGGCACGGCGACCGCAATCGCCGCCGCGGTGCGCGCCGGCAAACTGAAAGCCGTCGACATCGCCCGTGCCGCCCTGGCGCGCATTCGCCGGGACAACGAGAAGTTGAACGCCTTCACCGCCGTGACTGCCGAGCGGGCCTTGGCCGAGGCCGCGCGCGTCGATGCCCAGGTGACGCGCGGCCTGGACCCAGGCCCGCTCGCCGGCGTGCCTTTCGCCGTCAAGAACCTGTTCGACATCGCCGGCCTGACGACCGTCGCCGGCTCCAAGATCGATCGCGACAAGCCGCCGGCGCAGGGTGATGCCGCGGCGGTCGTGCGGCTCAATCGTGCCGGCGCGGTGCTGCTCGGTGCCTTGAACATGGACGAATATGCCTATGGCTTCACCACCGAGAATTCCCACGACGGACCCTGCCGCAATCCCCATGACCTGACCCGCGTTGCCGGCGGTTCGTCCGGCGGGTCCGGCGCCGCGGTGGCCGGCGGGCTGGTGCCGCTCACCCTCGGCACCGACACCAACGGTTCGATCCGGGTGCCCGCGTCCTTCTGCGGCACCTTCGGCTTGAAGCCGACCTATGGGCGGCTGACGCGGCGCGGCGCGGCGCCCTTCGTCAGCAGCCTGGACCATATCGGTCCGCTGGCGCGGAGCGTCGCCGATATCGCCGCTGCGTTCGACGCCATGCAGGGCCCGGATCCGGCCGATCCCGTCTGCACCGCGCGCCCGGCGGAAGCGACCCTGCCGCAATCCCCATGACCTGACCCGCGTTGCCGGCGGTTCG
>DATKQA010000069.1:0-3709 GCA_035523835.1 Candidatus Sulfotelmatobacter sp. | reverse complement strand
CCAGCGTGATCACCCGCACCACCTTCACCCTTACCGAGGCGAATGCGCCGGTTTCGGTATTCCTGAAACTCGGCGTCGTCGGCGCGGAGGCCAACGACACCGCCGAGACCCTGGTGCAGCGGGCCGCCGCCGCGATCGCCTGAGCGGCTGCCGGACGCGGAATCCGCTTAAACTGTGCCTGCCGGCGGGATAGACTGCCGGCATGCACATCGACATCATTTCCGACACGATCTGCCCCTGGTGCTTCATCGGCAAGCGCCGGCTGGAGCGGGCATTGCAGGCGCGACCCGAGCTTGCGGTCCAGATCGGCTGGCGGCCGTTCCAGCTCAACCCCGACATGCCGCGCGAGGGCATGGCGCGCAGCGACTATCTCGCCCGCAAATTCGGCGGCAGCGGCCGGGCGGACAAAATCTACGATTCCATCCGCGCCGCCGGCCTGGAAGAAGGCATCGCCTTCGAATTCGGCCGCATCGGCCGGGCGCCCAATACCATCGCCTCGCACCGGCTGATCCGCTGGGCCGCCTCTGCCGGCGTGCAGCATGAGGTGGTGGAGAAGATCTTCGAGCGCTACTTCATTCGCGGCGAGGACATCGGCAATGTCGCCGTGCTCACCGCGGTCGCGCGCGAAGCCGGCATGGACGCCGACCTCGTCGCCGAGCTTCTGGCCGGCGATGCCGACATCGAGCTGGTACGCTCGGAAGACAATCTGGCGCGCGAACTCGGCATCGGCGGCGTGCCCTGCTTCATCATCGATCGCAAGTATGCGATTTCCGGCGCGCAGGACCCGGCGGTCTTCCTGCAGGTATTCGACTTCGCCCAGCGCGACGCGGCTACCACCGAGCCGCAGGCGGAGCCGGCGGAAGCCTAGAGCATGATCAGGCCTTCGTCGCCCGGCTCGCGCGCCCGGCAGTTGGCTTCTCCGTGAGGGTCGGCGCGGTGCCGGCGATCTCGGCGACCGCCTTCGCCAGGTTGTAGACCCCGGCGATGCGCTGCTCCGCCTCCGCCCAGTCGCGCAGCAATACCAGCTTGTGATCGGGGCGGAGCTTGGCCGTGCCGGCCTGCCTGCCGATATAGCCTACCAGGCCCGCCGGATTGGCGAAGCGATTGTCGCGGAAGCTGACGGTGGCGCCGCGCGGACCGGCGTCGATCTTGTCGATGCCGGCCTCGCGGCAGTGATGCTTGATGGTGATGATGCGCAGCAGATGCTCGACTTCCTCCGGCAGCGGGCCGAAGCGGTCGATCAGCTCGGCGCCGAAGGCATCGATCTCGGCGCGCCCTTCCAGGCGTGCCACGCGGCGATAGAGATCGAGCCGAAGCGACAGGTCGGCGACATAGGTCTCGGGAATCAGCACCGAGGTGCCGATATTGATCTGCGGCGACCACTTCTCCGAAGGTTCGCTGCCGACGCCGCGACCGCGCGCCGCCGCCACCGCGTCTTCCAGCATTTCCTGATAGAGCTCGAAACCGACCTCGCGGATATGCCCGGACTGTTCCTCGCCGAGCAGGTTGCCGGCGCCGCGCAGATCGAGGTCATGACTGGCCAGGCTGAAGCCGGCACCGAGCGTGTCGAGCGCCTGAAGGATCTGCAGGCGGCGCTCGGCGTTCGCCGTCGGCTGCCGTCGCGGCGGCAAGGTCAGATAGCAGAAGGCGCGCAACTTCGACCGGCCGATGCGGCCGCGAAGCTGGTAGAGCTGCGCCAAGCCGAACATGTCGGCGCGATGCACGATCATCGTGTTCGCGGTCGGGATGTCGAGGCCGCTCTCGACGATGTTGGTCGAGAGCAGCACGTCGTAGGCGCCTTCGTAGAAGGCCGTCATCACCTGCTCGAGCTCGGTCGAAGCCAGCCGCCCATGCGCCGTGGCGAACTTGATTTCCGGCACGTGCTCGCGCAGGAATTCCGCGGCGCCGGCAAGATCCTCGATGCGCGGGCAGACATAGAAAACCTGGCCGCCGCGATAGCGTTCGCGCAAAATCGCCTCGCGCACCATCACCGGATCGAAGGGCAGCACGAAAGTATGCACGGCCAGCCGGTCGACCGGCGGCGTGGCGATCAGGCTGAGCTCGCGCACGCCCGACAGCGCAAGCTGCAGAGTGCGGGGAATGGGCGTGGCGGTCAGGGTCAGGACATGCACGTCGGCGCGGAGCTGCTTCAGGCGCTCCTTGTGCTTGACGCCGAAGTGCTGCTCCTCGTCGACGATGACCAGCGCCAGGTCCCTGAAGGCGACGGTCTTGCTCAGCAGCGAATGGGTGCCGACCACGATATCGACCTTGCCCTGGGCCAGGTCGGCCTTGATCTCCTTGGCCTGTTTGGCCGGCACCAGGCGCGAAAGCTGTTCGATGCGCACCGGATAGCCCTGGAAGCGGCCGAGCAGCGTGCGATGGTGCTGGCGCGCCAGCAGGGTGGTCGGGCAGATCAGGGCCACCTGCCGCCCGTTCATGGTGGCGAGGAAGGCGGCACGCAGCGCCACCTCGGTCTTGCCGAAGCCGACGTCGCCGCAGATCAGGCGATCCATCGGCCGGCCGGACGCCAGGTCCGCTTCCGTGTCGGCGATGGCGTGCGCCTGATCGTCGGTCTCGTCATAGGGAAAGCGGGCGCAGAATTCCTGGTAGAGACCGTCCGGCGCATCGAGACGGACGCCGTCGCGCAACTGCCGTTCGGCGGCGATGGCGATGAGTTCGTCCGCCATGTCCTTGAGCCGCTGCTTCAGCCGCGCGCGGCGCGCCTGCCAGGCCGAGCCGCCGAGCCGATCGAGCGCCACGCCGGCGTCTTCCGAGCCGTAGCGCGACAGGACGTCGATGTTCTCGACCGGCACGTAGAGCTTGTCGCCGCCGTCGTAGATCACCAGCAGGCAGTCGTGCGGCGCGCCCGACACCTGCAAGGTCTGCAGGCCCTCGTAGCGGCCGATGCCATGGTCGACATGCACCACCAGGTCGCCCGGCGTGAGCATCGAAGCCTCGGCGATGAAATTCTCCGCACGCCGGGTCCGCTTGCGCGGCCGCACCAGGCGGTCGCCGAGCAGGTCCTGTTCGCCGACGACGGCCAGCCCGTCGGTCTCGAAGCCATGCTCCAGGCCGAGCACCGCCAAGCCGACGGCGCGCGACGGCATGCGCTCGATATCCGCATAGCTTTCGACCGCCGCGGTCTCCGCCATGCCGTGGTCGTCCAGCAGACCCTTGAGCCGGTCGCGCGAGCCGAGCGAGAAGCTCGCCAATACGACGCGATGCCCGCTCTGCTGCAACGCCGCGACATGGCCGCGCAGGGCATCGTAAACGTTGGCGCCGGGCCGGGTGCGTTCAGGAGCGAAATCGCGGCCGAGCCGGCCGCCGCCGTCGACGGTCCCCTCGCCCGGCGGCAACTTGTGGGGGTCGAACTGCGCCACGGCGCGTGCCGCCAGCGCCGCGTCCCATTCGCTGACGTTCAGGTAGAGCCGATCGGGCGGCAGCGGCTTGTACGGGGTACCGGCCTCCGCCAGCTTGCTGGTCAGCGCCGCGGTGCGCGCCGCATAGTGATCGACGATCGTCGCGACATGGGCATCGCGCGCCGGCTCGCTCAGGTAGTCGAGCGTCACCGCCGCGGCGGGCAGGTAGTCGAACACGCTCTCCAGCCGCTCGCGGAACAGCGGCAGCCAGTGCTCCATGCCGATATGCCGCCGTCCTTCCGAGACCGCCTGGTAAAGCGGGTCCTGGTCGATGACGGCGCCGAAAGCCT
>DATKQA010000068.1:0-2879 GCA_035523835.1 Candidatus Sulfotelmatobacter sp. | reverse complement strand
GTATAAGTCGCCCCACCCGTCTCCGCCAACACCTTGGTGATCGCCGCCGTCAACGACGTCTTGCCGTGATCAACATGCCCAATCGTCCCAATGTTGCAGTGCGGCTTGGTCCGCTCAAACTTTCCCTTCGCCATCGTGCTTTGTTCCTATCGTCCTCGACCCGTTGTGTTTTTCCGATCGCGGCGGCAAGCTGGAGCGGGTGATGGGAATCGAACCCACGTAGCCAGCTTGGAAGGCTGGAGCTCTACCATTGAGCTACACCCGCTTGGAATAAGTGCCGTGCGCAGATTCCGCTCCGTGCCCGAAAACCTGGTGGAGGGGGTAGGATTCGAACCTACGTAGGCGTACGCCAACGGGTTTACAGCCCGTCCCCTTTAGCCACTCGGGCACCCCTCCAATGGCCTCCGCGAGCCACCGCAAAGTGGTGCCGCACTATGTTTGTTTGCCGCCGCTTGTCAACCCGAAAAGCCATCAGGATCATCCCGGCGCGAACGGCGCGCAAAATAAAGCCGTCCGCACCGCGCCAACCTGGTCAGCGCCGTGCAGGCGGTGTTGAGCCTTAACGAAGAAATAACTATAACAATTCTGATGAGACAGCGCAAGCACTTTAGCCGTCAAAGGCTTAGCCAAACACCGGAAAGTCAGCGCCGGGGCGCACCGCCGAGCGGCGCCGGCTGGCTTTACGGCACCCACCCCGTCCTGGCTGCGCTACACAACCCCGCCCGCCACAACCGGCGCTTGCTGATGACGGCTGAACAGGCCCGGATACTGGCGGAAAAGCTGCCCACGGCACCGCAGGCGGAGATCGTCGAACGGTCCCGGCTCGACTCCCTGCTGCCCGGCGGCAGCGTGCACCAGGGTATCGCGCTGCTGGCCGAGCCGCTGCCTGAGCCTGGTCTCGACCAAGCCTGCGAGCCGCTTGCCGGCCGGCGCAACATCGTGGTGCTGCTCGACCAGGTGACCGACCCGCACAATGTCGGCGCCATCCTGCGCTCGGCGGCGGCCTTCGGCGCCCGCGCCGTCGTCACCACCGAACGCCATGCGCCGGAGGCGCACGGCACCCTGGCCAAGGCGGCCTCGGGCGCGCTCGAGCTGGTGCCTCTGGTCCGCGTGGTCAACCTGGCCCGCGCCCTCGACGACCTCGCTGACCACGGCTACTGGCGGCTCGGCCTGGACGGCAAGGCCGAACGCACCCTGGCCGAGGCGGCGCCCGACGCGCCGATCGCGCTGGTGCTCGGCGCCGAGGGCAGCGGGCTGCGCCGGCTTACCGCCGAGCGCTGCGACCTTCTGGTCCGCCTGCCGGTCTCCAGCGCGGTCGAGAGCCTGAACGTCTCCAATGCCGCCGCCGTCGCGCTCTATGCGCTCGCCACCGGCGGCACGGCCGGCACGCGCGAATAAGTCAGGTCCGCGAAGTCAGGTCCGCGGCACGCCGGCCAACGCCAGGCCGTCGCCCAGCCGCTGCATGAAGCTCGCACGGAACGGCCATGCCGCGCGCGCCGCGGCGACGGTCAGGCCCGGTTCCTTGCGCAGCAACCGGCGTGCATGGCGGCGCGCCTCGGTTCGCGCGCCCGAAAGCGCCGCGGCAGCGACCTGGACGCGTTCGGCCCAGAAGGATTCCGGCCCGCCGGCGACGCCATCGCGGATCCAGAGCGCGGCACGGTCATAGCGGCCGGCGTTGAAATGCACGCAACCGATGCCGATGAAACTCAGGTGGCGCAGCGGCTCGAACGGCATCAACCGGAGCGTTAGCTGCAATTCGCGCAGCGCGCCGTCATCGTCGCCGGCATAGGCCGACAGCCAACCGCGCCGCACCCAGCTCCACGGCGACCAGGGATCCATCGCCAGGGCGCGCTCGATCAACCGATCGGCATCGGCCAGGCGGCTGCCCAGGGTCAGCGCACCGCTGCAGAGACTCATGGCCAGCGCGTCATGCGGCGCGAGCCGCGCCGCCTCGCCCGCCAGCCGCAGCGCCTCGGCCCGGTCGCGCCGTTGTGTGCCGCGGAAATTGTGCGCCGCGCGCTGGCTCAGGCACCAGGCCGCGATCGCTTTCGGCAAGGCGTAGCGCGGCGCCAGGTCCTGCGCTTCTTCCGCGTCGGCAAGGGCCGCGCCGCACGGCGCAGGACCGACCACGAAGGCCGACGCCAGGGCGCGCCAGCTCAGCCGCAGGGCATCGTCGACGATGTCATCGTCGCCGCCGGCGGACAGCTTCCGGCGTGCGGCGCGCAATGTCGCCGAGGGCAGTTCGCCGAACTGCCGGCGATACTGCGCCGCGAACCGGCCGAACTGGCTGAAGCCGTTGGCGACGGCGACGGCGGTGACGTTCGCTGCAGCGTCGGCGGCGAGCAACTGTTGCCGCGCCCGTGCCAGGCGCGCCCGCCGCACCCAGCCGAGCGGCGTGGTGCCGAGATAGAGCCTGAAGTGCGCTTCGAGCGTGCGCGGCCGCACCCCGGCCACCGCCGCCAGGCGCTCGAGCCCGACCGTTTCGTCCGGCCGCCGCTTCAGCCAGCGAATGGCACGGGCAAGGCCCGCCGGCAGCGCCTGGCGCGCGGCCAGCATCGCGTCCGCATCGCCCGGCTTGTCCGACCGCATGAGCATGCTGCGGATTCTGCACCATCCTGCGGAAGCTGCATAGCGGCACCGTCCGCATGCGCGTCAGCTTGCCGAGCCGGCCTCGGATGCCGAGCCGTCACGCAACTGCGAAAGGAAGTGCCATGCCGATGAGCCAGACCGCCGCCCAGCCCGCCGCCGATCTCGCCAGCCTCAAGGCGCGCCAGCACGGCGCCTGGTCGTCGGGCGACTATGCGCTGATCGGCGCCACGCTGCAGATCGTCGGCGAGGAATTGTGCGAGGCCCTCGATCTTCGCGCCGGCCAGACCGTG
>DATKQA010000067.1:0-2162 GCA_035523835.1 Candidatus Sulfotelmatobacter sp. | reverse complement strand
CCTGCCGGTGAAGGTCGTCGTCTTCAACAACGGGGCGCTCGGCTTCATCGAACTGGAGCAGAAATCGACCGGCTTCCTTGATTTTGGTACCGAGCTGAAGAACCCGGATTTCGCCGCGATGGCGGAGGCGATCGGCATCCGCGGCATTCGGCTGCAGGATCCGGCCGAGGTGAAGGACGGCATTGCCGATGCCTTCGCGCATCACGGGCCGGTTGTCATCGATGCGGTCGTCAACCGGACGGAGCTCGCGATGCCGCCATCGGTGACTACCGAGATGGCAAAGGGCTTCTCGCTCTACATGGTGAAGGCCATTATTAACGGCCGCACCGACGAAGTGATTGACCTTGCCCGCACCAATCTCTGGCGCTAAGGCAAGGACGAACGCGGCGTTTCGCCATGGGCACGCCGATGAGCGACGACGCCGCCCGCGCGATCGCCCTCGTTGTCGGCCGTGCCAGGTCATGGCGCGTCACGGTATGGTCCAGTGCAGCCTGCGAAGCGGTGGGGACACCGGTAGACGGACAGCGATCCGCCATGACCGACGCCATCGAAGTGTCGCCGTCCGAGGCCGCGCCCTTGACGCGCGACGGGACTCTGGAAACCGTGGCCCTGGCAGCCGCGCTTCTGTTCGAGTACGGACAGACCACCGAACGCATGGTCGTTGCCGCCGAACGACTAGGCCATGCCCTTGCCGAGCCTGTGAGGGTACTCCCGCACTGGGGGCAGCTGGCGGTCGAAATCGAGCACACGCCTTTCGTGCAACTGATCCCGGCTGTGCCTCTTGGCGTCGACATGGGCAAGGTGCTCGCCGTCATGATCGTCGTCGACCGGGTCTGCGATGGCACGTTGCCGCGCCAAGCCGCACGCGCCGCGCTTGCGGCAGCCGGACGTCTGCCGGCTGCCTCCACGCTGCGCTTCGCCCTCTTTGCCGCGCTCGGTGCGGCGTCGCTGGGTGTCATCTTCGGCGCGCTCGACGCCGCAAGCCTGCTGCTGATCGCGGCAAGTTCCGGCATCGGCGCGCTCGCCCGCCGCGGGCTCGGGACGCTCGGCGGCAATCCCTTCATCCAGCCGTTGTGTGCGTCTGCCATCGCCGGTGCCGTCGCCGCGGTGGCAGGCCGATGGCAGCTGTCGGAGGGGCAGTCCCTCGTGGCATTCTGTCCCTGCATGATCCTGGTCCCGGGGCCGCACATCCTCAACGGCGCGATCGATCTGGCACGCGCGCGAATCACCCTGGGCATCGCCCGTCTCGGCTACGCCGGCCTGATCGTCCTGATGATCTGCGCCGGCCTGCTGGCCGGGCTGGCCGTCGGCGGAGCAACTCTTCCGATCGCCGAAGCGTCCGCGCCCGTGCCGCTCGCCGTCGACGTGATCGCGGCGGGATGTGCTGTCGCGGGCTTCGGCACCTTCTTCTCGATGCCGTGGCGGCTGCTGCCGTTCCCTATCGCCGTCGGTATGCTGGCGCACGCGGCGCGCTGGGCACTGATCTCGCTCGCGGGCGCGAACGTCGCGGCCGGGGCACTCGTTGCGTGCGCCCTGGTCGGCATCATCGTCACGCCGCTCGTCGATCGGCCGCGGCTGCCCTTCGCGGCCTTCGCCTTCTCCGCGGTCGTCTCGCTGATGCCGGGCTTCTTCCTGTTCCGCACAGCCGGCGCGCTGGTCGAGCTGGTCTCAATCGGGCCGCATGCGCCGGCGGATCTCCTCACCAGCGCCGTCGCGAACGGGGTGACGGCGTTCCTGATCATCCTTGCGATGACGTTCGGGCTGATCTTGCCGCGCATGCTGTACGAGCGCTTCCTGGCGGCGCCCGCTGGGCATCGGCGGCCGACCGCCGTCCCAGATACCTGAGCTGTTTGAACGGAGAGCGGCCGCAATGCCAGCCCGTTAGTCAGCCAACCGGTATCTGCCTAGGTCGGGGTTCACGTCCCCGGCGTGCCAAAAGTAACGCTAAGGAATTGGTGACTTCTCAATGACTTACGGCAGGTTCCCTGGCATAACGAGTTGAAATCGCGAGGTTTTGAGCTTTTCCCGCCGCGTTCTGCGACTCGCTGTTGCCGGCGTAGCCTGTTGAGAACCCCGGGAGGGCGGCCATGCGGCGGTGGCGAGAGCAGTATCTCGGAGTGACGCAGTTTCCGCCGGCGATGGCGGCTGCCGAGGTCGACCAG
>DATKQA010000066.1:0-3197 GCA_035523835.1 Candidatus Sulfotelmatobacter sp. | reverse complement strand
GTCCATCTGCCAGCTCTGCGCCGCGCCCTTGGAAATCACCGCGAGCGCCTTGGCGGCGTCGAGGCCGGCCTTCTTCGCCAGATGCAGCCCTTCGGCCAGGCCCTGCACGGTGCCGGCGATGCAGATCTGGTTGACCATCTTGGTGAGCTGGCCCGACCCGGTCGGCCCCATCAGCATGGCCATGCGGGCATAGACCTGGATCACCGGCTCGGCCTTCTTGTAGGCAGCGGACTTGCCGCCGACCATGATGGTGAGCTTGCCGTTCTCGGCCCCGGCCTGGCCGCCGGAAACCGGCGCATCGAGGAAGCCGAGGCCGCGCTTGGCCGCCGCATCGGCCAGTTCGCGCGCCACGTCGGCCGAGGCCGTGGTGTGGTCGACCAGGATGGCGCCCTTGCCCATGCCGGCCAGCACGCCCTTGTCGCCGAGGGTGACGCTCCTGAGATCGTCGTCGTTGCCGACGCAGGTCATGACGAAGCTCGCACCCTTGGCCGCCGCCGCCGGGGTCGCCGCCTTGGCGCCGCCATATTGCTTCACCCAGGCCGCCGCCTTGGCCGCGGTGCGGTTGTAGACGGTGACCGAATGGCCGGCGCGGGCCAGATGTCCCGCCATGGGAAAGCCCATGACCCCGAGCCCGATGAAGGCAACCTTTTCTGCCACGGCGTGTCTCCCTGTTTGTCCTGCGGCGCGCGCTGATCTCTTATATAGCCTACTCTGGCCGGGCCGGGGAATGACGGCCCGGTTGCCCTTGGCGCGGACAGGAGCGGCAGCGCGTATGATCTGGATTCTCCGCGGCGTCGCGCTGCTGCTGCTGATCATCGGCCTCGCGCTCGGCGGCGGCTACATCTACCTGCACCGCTCGCTGCCGCAGCTTTCCGGCGAGGTGGCGCTCGACGGCCTGCGCGGCAAGGTCGAGATCGTGCGCGACCGCAACGCCGTGCCGCACATTCACGCCGGATCGATCGCCGACGCCGAGTTCGCGCTCGGCTATGCGCATGCCCAGGACCGGCTGTGGCAGATGGAGATGAACCGCCGCATCGCCGCCGGGCGGCTCGCCGAAATCATCGGCCCGCGCGCGCTCGACACCGACAGCTTTCTGCGCGCGCTCGGCGTGCGCCGCGCCGCCGCGGCGGCCTGGGCGCATCTCGATCCGCCGACGCAGGCCGCGCTCAGCGCCTATGCCGCCGGGGTCAATGCCTTCATCGCCCGGCGCGACCGGCCGCTGCCGCCGGAGTTCCTCATGTTCGGCATCCGCCCGGAACCCTGGACACCGGTCGATTCCATCGGCTGGGTCAAGATGATGGCCTACGACCTCTGCCGCAACTGGCGCGACGAGCTGTTCCGGCTGCGCCTCGCCGCGCGCCTGACGCCGCAGCAGATCGCGGAATTCCTGCCGCCCTACCCGGGCGACGCGCCGCTCGCCGTCAGTGCGCTGGCGCCGCTCTATCGCCGGCTCGACGGCATGGCCACCCGGCTCGCCGCCATCGCCCCGCCGACCCTGCCGCGCAACGCCGGCTCGAACAACTGGGTCGTCGCCGGGCGCTTCTCCGCCACCGGCAAGCCGCTGCTCGCCAACGATCCGCAGCTCGGCCTGACGGCGCCCTCGCTCTGGTATCTCGCCGACCTGGAGGCGCCGGGCCTGGCCGCGATCGGCGCCACGCTGCCCGGCGTGCCCGTCGTCGTGCTCGGCCACAATGCGCGCGTCGCCTGGGGCTTCACCAACACCGGCTCCGACGTCGAGGACCTCTATATCGAGAAGCTCGATCCGGCCGATCCGGCGGACTACATCACGCCGACGGGGCCGCAGCCGTTCAAGACCGTGAGCGAGACGATCAAGGTGCGCGGCGCGCCCGACGTGCCCTTCACCGTGCGCGTGACGCGGCACGGGCCGGTGATATCGGATGCGCTCGGCAGCGCCGCGGATGCCGTCGGCAAGGGTTACGTGCTGGCGCTGCGCTGGACCGCGCTCGACGACGACGACCGCACCATCCAGGCGCAATACCACCTGATGCTGGCGCAGAACTGGGACGATTTCGTCGCCGCCGCGCGCGACGTGGTCGCGCCGCAGCAGAACATCGGCTATGCCGATGTCGACGGCAATATCGGCTTCATCGCTCCGGCGCGCGTGCCGATCCGCAAGCCGGAGAACGCCATCAAGGGGCTGGCGCCCTCGCCCGGCTGGGAGGCGACATACGACTGGGACGGCTATATCCCCTTCGACAAGCTGCCGATCGCCTACAATCCGCCGTCCGGGCGGGTGATCACCGCCAACCAGAAGATCGTCGGCGACGACTATCCCTACTATCTCACCAGCGAATGGGCGGAGCCCTACCGGGCGCGGCGCATCGCCGCGCTGCTGGCGGCGCGCACCACCCATACGGTGGCGAGCTTCACCGCCATGCAGGGCGACGTGCGGTCGCTGATGGCGGCCGAGCTGCTGCCGCTCCTGCTCAGGGTGCCGCCCGACGGCCACAAGGCGGCCGCGGCGGTGGCGTTGCTGCGGCGCTGGGACGGCAGCATGGCGGCCGACCGGCCCGAGCCGCTGATCTTCTCGGCCTGGATGCGCGAACTCACCCGCCTCGTCTATGCCGACGAGCTCGGCGATCTCTTTCCCGGGGCCTGGCAGGAGCGGCCGATCTTCCTCGCCGATGTGCTGGCCGACCGGAACGGCGAGAGCCGCTGGTGCAACGACGTCGCCGCCAGGAAGCCGCAGCGCTGCGACAGCCTCGTCGCCCGCGCGCTCAACCTGGCGCTCGACGACCTTGCCGGCGACTACGGCAGCGACATCAGCCGCTGGCGCTGGGACGATGCGCATTACGCGCGCATGGCGCACCGGCCCTTCAGCCGGCTGCCGCTGCTCGGCTGGCTGTTCGATATCACCGTGCCGACGCCGGGCGATGCCTATACCATCGACGCCGGCAATTTCGCCATCGCCAATCCGGCGGAGCCCTTCGCCAGCGGCTTCGCCCCCTCGTTCAGGGCCGTCTATGACCTTGCCGACCTCGACCGTTCGCTGTTCATCCAACCCACCGGCCAGTCCGGCAACCGGCTGTCGCCGCACTATGCCGATTTCACCGGGCGCTGGGCCAAGGTGGCGTACCTGCCGATGAGCACGCGGGCGGACGACATCGCCGAGGGCGCGCTCGGCACCCTGACGCTGCTGCCGGCGGAGCAAAGGCCATGAGCGTCAGCTTCGCCGA
>DATKQA010000065.1:0-5544 GCA_035523835.1 Candidatus Sulfotelmatobacter sp. | reverse complement strand
CGTCTTGGCGCTGCATCGCTTCGGCAACGTGGCAATCGGCATCCAGCCGGCGCGCGGCTACAACATCGATCCGGCGCGCACCTATCACGATCCCGACCTGGTGCCGCCGCACAATTATTTCGCCTTCTACGCCTGGCTCCGCCGGCATTTCGATGCGCATGCCATCGTGCACATGGGCAAGCACGGCAATCTCGAATGGCTGCCCGGCAAGGCGCTGGCCCTGTCGGAGGCCTGTTTTCCCGAAGCCGCGCTCGGCCCGCTGCCGCACCTCTATCCCTTCATCGTCAACGATCCCGGCGAGGGCACCCAGGCGAAGCGGCGCGCCGCCGCGGTGATCGTCGATCATCTGACACCGCCGCTCACCCGGGCCGAGAGCTACGGCGCCCTGGCCGAGCTGGAACAGCTCGTCGACGAATATTACGAGGCCGCCGGCGTCGATCCGCGCCGGCTCGCCTTGCTGAGCGGCCAGATCGTCGCGCTCGCCCGGCGCATCGGGCTCGATCGCGACTGCGGCATCGCGGCGGAAGACGGCGCCCCGGCGGCGCTCGCCAAGCTCGACAATTACCTCTGCGACCTGAAGGAGATGCAGATCCGCGACGGGCTGCACGTCTTCGGCCGCTCGCCGGCGGGCATGCAGGCCGCCGACCTGCTGGTCGCCGTGACCCGCCTGCCGCGCCGTCGGGGCGAGGGCGGCGACGCCTCGCTGATCCGCGCCCTCGCCGCCGATCTCGGCCTCGGCGATTTCGATCCGCTGGACTGCCGCTTCGGCGATGCCTGGGCCGGGCCGCGGCCGGCGGCGCTCGCCGGCGCGGACGCCTGGCGTACCTGCGGCGATACGGTCGAACGGCTCGAGCTTCTGGCCCGCGACCTGGTGCTCGGCACGCGCGACGCGGAGCCGGCCTGGCCGCGCGCGCAAGCCGTGCTCGCGACCATCGACGCCGAAATCCGGCCTGCCGTCGCCGCCTGCGGCGCGGGCGAGATCGCCGGCGTGCTGGCCGGTCTCGACGGCCGCTTCGTCCCGCCCGGTCCGGCCGGGGCGCCGACCCGCGGCCGGCTCGACGTGCTGCCGACCGGGCGCAACTTCTACTCCGTCGACAACCGCACGGTGCCGACCCCGGCCGCCTGGCAGCTCGGCTGGAAATCGGCCGACCTGCTGCTGCAGCGCCATCGCCAGGAGCAGGGCGCCTGGCCGCGCGCGCTCGTCTTGAGCGCCTGGGGCACCGCCAACATGCGCACCGGCGGCGACGACATCGCCCAGACGCTCGCGCTGCTCGGCGTCCGGCCGGCGTGGGAGCCGGCGTCGCGCCGCGTCACCGGCTTCGAGATCCTGCCGCTCGGCCTGCTCGACCGGCCGCGCGTCGATGTGACGCTGCGCATTTCCGGTTTTTTCCGCGATGCCTTCCCCGGCCAGATCGATCTCGTCGATTCGGCGGTGCGTGCCGTCGCCGCGCTCGACGAGCCGGCCGCGCTCAATCCGCTGGCGGCGCGGGTGCGTGCCGACGCCGAAGCCCTGGTGGCGCGCGGCATCGATGCGGCGACGGCGGCGCAGCGGGCGGCGCATCGCGTGTTCGGCTCCAAGCCCGGCGCCTATGGCGCCGGCCTGCAGGCGCTGATCGACGAGCGCGGCTGGGACGGCGCGGCCGATCTGGCGCGGGCCTATCTCGCCTGGAGCGGCTATGCCTATGGCGGCGGCGCCGAGGGGCGGCCCGAGCATCGCCTGTTCGAGACGCGCCTCGCCCAGGTCGATGCGGTGCTGCACAACCAGGACAACCGCGAGCACGACCTGCTCGATTCCGACGACTACTACCAGTTCGAGGGCGGTCTCGCGGTGTCGGTGCGGCATCTGAGCGGGCGCGATGCCGTGATCTATCACAACGATCACTCCCGCCCGGAGACGCCGAAGATCCGCACCCTCGGCGAGGAAGTGGCGCGCGTCGTGCACGCCCGCGCGGTCAATCCGAAATGGCTCGCCGGCGTCATGCGGCACGGCTACAAGGGCGCCTTCGAAATGGCGGCGACGGTCGATTATCTCTTCGCCTTCGCGGCGACCACGCGCGCCGTCGCCGACCATCACTTCGACGCGGTGTTCGCCGCCTATCTGGCGGATGAAACCGTGCTGGCCTTCCTCACGGCGCACAATCCGGCAGCGCTGAAGGAAATGGCCGGGCGCCTGGCGGAGGCGGTGGAACGCGATCTCTGGCGACCGCAGTCGAACACGGCCTATGCGCGGCTGAAAGAGCTTGCCGGCGCGGACCGGCGCGAGGCGGTGGCATGAGCGGGCCGAGCGAGGACGAGATCAACCAGCGCGCCAACGAGAAGGCGCGCAAGCGCAAGGCGGTGCGCGACCGCATGCTGGCCGGCAAGACCATCGAAAAGGGCCTGCTCATGGTCCATACCGGCAAGGGCAAGGGCAAGACCACCGCCGCCATGGGCCTCGCCATGCGCGCGATCGGCAACGGCTTGCATGTCGGCATCGTGCAATATGTCAAGGGTAAGTGGGAGACCGGCGAGCGCCAGGTGCTGGAGCGCTTTCCCGAGCAGGTGACGATCCGCACCATGGGCGAAGGCTTCACCTGGGAGACGCAGGACCGCGCCCGCGACATCCGCGCCGCCGAGGCCGCCTGGGCGGCGTCGGTCGAGATGATCGAGGCCTGCCGCGGCCCGGCGCCGCGCTACGACCTGGTCCTGCTCGACGAGTTGAACATCGTGCTGCGCTACGACTACCTGCCGCTCGATCAGGTGCTGGCGGCGCTGCGGGCGCGGCCGCCGCGGCTGCATGTCGTCGTCACCGGCCGCAACGCCAAGCCGGAACTGATCGAACTCGCCGATCTCGTCACCGAGATGACCATGGTGAAGCATCCGTTCCAGGCCGGGGTGAAGGCGCAGAAGGGGATCGAGTTTTGACCGCGGCGCTCATGCTGCAGGGCACCGGCTCGGACGTCGGCAAGTCGCTGCTGACGGCCGGCCTCTGCCGCGCCTTCGCCCGGCAGGGCCTCCGCGTGCGGCCGTTCAAGCCGCAGAACATGTCGAACAACGCCGCCGTGACCGCCGACGGCGGCGAGATCGGCCGCGCCCAGGCCCTGCAGGCGCGCGCCTGCGGCGTGGCGCCGACGGTCGACATGAACCCGGTGCTGCTCAAGCCGGAGAGCGAGACCGGCGCGCAGGTCGTCGTGCAGGGCAGGCGGCTTCGGAGCGCCGGCGCGCGCGACTACATGGCGCTCAAGCCCGGCCTGCTGCCGCGCGTGCTGGAAAGCTATCGCCGCCTCGCCGCAGCCGCTGACCTGGTGCTCATCGAAGGCGCCGGCAGCCCGGCGGAGATCAACCTGCGTGCCGGCGACATCGCCAACATGGGCTTCGCCGAGGCCGCCGACGTTCCGGTGATTCTCATCGGCGACATCGATCGCGGCGGCGTCATCGCCCAGCTCGTCGGCACCTGGACCGTGCTGCCGCCCGCCGACCGCGGCCGGCTCGCCGGCTATATCGTCAACAAGTTCCGCGGCGATGCCAGCCTGTTCGATGCCGGCCTGGCCGAGATCGGCCGCCGCACCGGCCTCGCCTGTTTCGGCGTGGTGCCGCATTTCCCCGCGGCGCGGCAGTTGCCGGCAGAGGATGCGCTGGCGCTGGAGCAGCCCGCGATGTCCGAGCGCCGCGCCATCCGCATCGCCGTGCCGGTGCTCTCGCGCATGGCCAATTTCGACGACCTCGATCCGCTCCGGGCCGAGCCGGACGTGTCGGTGACCCTGGTCCAGGCCGGCGCGGCGCTGCCGGGCGACGCCGACCTCGTCATCCTCTGCGGCTCCAAATCGACGCGCGGCGATCTCGCCCATCTCCAGGCGCAGGGCTGGGACCTCGACATCCGCGCTCATCTGCGCCGCGGCGGCATGCTGCTCGGCCTCTGCGCCGGCTATCAGATGCTGGGCGGGCGCATCGCCGATCCGCTCGGGCTGGAAGGGCCGCCGGGCGCCGCCGCGGGTCTCGGCCTGCTCGATGTGGCGACCGAGCTTCGGAGCGAGAAGCGGCTGACGGAGGCCGCGGGCCGCGCGCTCGCCGAGGATGCGCCGGTGCGGGGCTACGAAATCCATATGGGCCGCACCGCCGGGCCCGACACGGCGCGGCCGATGCTGCTGCTGGACGGCGTGCCCGACGGCGCCGTCTCCGCCGACGGCCGGGTCATGGGCTGCTACCTGCACGGCCTGTTCGCCGCCGACGAATTCCGCCACCGCTTTCTCGACCGGCTGCGGCCGCGCCGGCGGAGCGGTATCATCTACGAGGCTTCGGTCGATGCGACCCTCGATCGGCTGGCCGATCATCTCAAGGCGCATCTCGACCTGGACCGGCTGCTGGCGGTGGCGCAGGGCCGGGACGAGGCGGCGCATCCCGCCCGGCGCGGATTTTAGGAGAAGCGGATGGAAAAGCTCGGCGTGATGCTCTGCGGCCATGGCAGCCGCGACGCGGCGGCGGTCGGCGAGTTCGCTCATCTCGCCGCACAGCTCCGCCACCGCCTGGCAAACGGTTACGACGTGGAATGGGGCCTGCTCGAATTCGCCCGGCCGATCATCCGCGAGGGGCTGGACCGGCTGCTCGCGCGCGGCCACCGGCGCATCCTGGCGATCCCCGCCATGCTGTTCGCCGCCGGCCATGTGAAGAACGACATTCCCTCGGTGCTGAACACCTACCAGGCGGCGCACGACGGGCTTGTCATCACCTACGGCCGCGACCTCGGCATCGATCCCCGCATGCTGCGCGCCGCCGGCGCCCGCGTGCGCGCGGCGATCGACGGTGCCGCGAAGCAGGTTGCGGCGCACGACACGCTGCTGGTGGTGGTCGGCCGCGGCACCTCCGATCCCGACGCCAATGCCGACATCGCCAAGGTCATGCGCATGCTGTGGGAGGGCCTCGGCTTCGGCTGGGGCGAGACCGCCTATTCCGGCGTGACCTTTCCGCTGGTCGAGCCGGCGCTCGACCATGCCGCCCGCCTCGGCTATCGCCGCATCGTCGTGTTCCCCTATTTCCTCTTCACCGGCGTGCTGGTGCGGCGCATCTACGCGGCGGCCGACCGCGTCGCCCTGCGCCACCCCGAAATCGAATTCCTCAAGGCGCCCTACCTGAACGACCATCCGCTGGTGCTCGACACCTTCTGCGAGCGGATCGAGGAGGCGCCGGCCGGCACCGCGGCCATGAACTGCCAGCTTTGCAAGTACCGCGCCCAGGTGCTCGGCTTCGAGGCCGAGGTCGGCCTGCCGCAGGCGAGCCACCACGACCATGTCGAGGGCATCGGCACCGGCGACGGCCATGACCATCACCACCACGACCATCACCGCCACCACGATCATGCCCACGATCACGGCCGGCCGCCCTATCCCCATGCCGAACACCCGCTGGGTCCGCGCAGCCTGCGGCGGACGGGCGAGTGATGCCGGCGCCGGCCGCTCGTAAAACGGTAGCGATGCTATGAGCCGCTGGCTCGCCGTGGTCGGCATCGGCGACGATGGCCTCGCCGGCCTGAACCAGGCGGCGCGCCGCCAGGTGGAGCAGGCGGAGGTG
>DATKQA010000064.1:0-4038 GCA_035523835.1 Candidatus Sulfotelmatobacter sp. | reverse complement strand
GCCTGCAGCCATGATGCGGGCCGCCAGTCCATGCGTGTGATCGGCTGGATCCTGCTGCTGCTCGGTGTCGTGCTGGCCGTCGCCGTCGCCATCGCCAACAACGAGGTGGTGAAGTTCAGCTTCGATCCCATGCCCTTCGTGTGGGAGCGGCCGCTCTATCAATTCCTCTTCGGCAGTTTCCTGATCGGCCTTCTGCTCGGCCTCGTCACCGAATGGTGGCGCGCGCGGCGCTGGCGGCGCGAAGCCAAGGCACGCCGCCGCGAGGTGGAAGCCCTGAGCCGCGAGAACGCGCACCTCAAGGCCACGGCGGGGTCGCTGCCGGCGGCGCCGACTTGAGCGGGGCGAACTTGCGCTTTGTCGACGCCGCCGCAGTCGAGCGGCTGCTCGATGATGCGACGCTGATCGAGCGGCTGGCGGCGATGTTCCGAAGCCCGTGCGAGGCGCCGCTGCGCCATCACCACCACGTGGCGACGCCGACTGGCGCCGGCGGCACGCTCTTGCTGATGCCGGCCTGGCAGGCCGGCCGCCATCTCGGCATCAAGTCGGTCACCGTGTTTCCGGACAACGCCGCGCGATCGCTGCCGACGGTGAGCGGCCTCTACCTGCTGCTCGACGGCACGAACGGCATGCCGCTCGCCGTCATCGATGGCGTCAGCCTGACCTTGCGCCGCACCGCCGCGGCATCGGCCCTGGCGGCGCGATACCTGGCGCGCGCCGATGCCTCGCACCTGCTCATGGTCGGCGCCGGCGCCCTGGCACCGAACCTGATCCGCGCCCATGCCGCGGTGCGGCCGATCCGCCAGGTCGCGCTCTGGAACCGCACGCGCGCGCATGCCGAGGCGCTGGCGGCGAAGCTCGCGGGCGATTTCGACGTCATCGTCGCTGACGACCTGGAAGCGGCGGCGCGCGCGGCCGACGTGATTTCCTGCGCTACGCTCAGCAAGCGCCCGCTGATCCATGGCGCCTGGCTCAGGCCCGGCAGCCATCTCGATCTGGTCGGCGGCTTCACGCCGGAAATGCGCGAGGCGGACGACGAAGCAGCGCGGCGGGCGAAGATTTTCGTCGATACACGCGCCGGCGCCACCCGGGAAGCCGGCGACATCGCCGAGCCGCTGGCGCGCGGCATCATCACCGAAACCGACATCCAGGCCGATCTCTTCGCGCTCTCTGCCGGCGCGCATCGCGGCCGCCTGGCGGCGGACGAGATCACCCTGTTCAAGTCGGTCGGCACCGCGCTCGAAGATCTCGCCGCCGCGGCGCTGGTGCATGAAAGGCTGGCATCGTGACGAAGGCTGCCATCGTCGGCGGCGGCATCATGGGCCTCTGCGCCGCCTGGGCCCTGCGCCGGCGCGGCTGCGCGGTCGAGCTCTACGAGCAGGGACCGCTGCCCAATCCGCTCGGCAGTTCCGTCGATCGGCATCGCTTGATCCGCTATGCCTATGGCGCCGAGGACGGCTATGTCCGCATGGTGGCCGATGCCTATGCCGCCTGGACGGCGCTGTGGAGCGAGCTCGGCCAGAAGCTCTATGTCGAGACCGGCACGCTGGCCTTCGATCTCGGCGGCGACGATTGGGCGGTGCGGTCGCGGGCAAGCCTGGAGCGCTGCCGCATCGCCTTCGCGCTGCTGTCGCCCGAGGAAATGGCGCGTCGCTTCCCGCATCTCGTCGCCGAGGGTATCGGCGAGGCGCTTTACTTGCCCTCCGGCGGCGTGCTCATGGCCGAACGCATCGTCATCGCCCTCCTCGCCCATCTGAAGGCGGCCGGCGCGGCGGTGCATGCGGAAACGCCCGTGGCGGCGCTCGATCCGGCGCACGCCGGCTTGACCCTGGCCGACGGCAGGCAGGTCGGCGCCGATGTGCTGGTCGTCGCCGCCGGCCCGTGGAGCAATCGCCTGCTGCCGGACCTCGCCCGGCGCATGACGCCGTCGCGGCAGGTGGTGACCTACCTGGCGCCGCCGCCGCAGCATGCCGCCGCCTGGACGCGTTCGCCCATGGTGCTGGCGATCGGCGCCGAGCATGGCTTCTACGCCGTGCCGCCGGCTGCCGGCCTGGGCCTCAAGATCGGTGACCATCGCTTCACGCTGGCCGGCGAGCCGGACCGCGACCGCCTCGCCGGCAATGACGAGGCCGAAGCCATCGCCGCGCTGGCGCGCGAACGGTTGCGCGACTTCCCCGACTATCGCATCGCATTGGCCAAGACCTGCTTCTATGACGTGACGCCGGACGAGCGCTTCATTGTCGAGCCGCTCGGTCCAAAGGCCTGGGTGATGAGCGGCTTCAGCGGCCACGGCTTCAAGTTCGCCCCCCTGCTCGGCCAGCGGCTGGCCGGCGCCGTCGCCGGCGAGATCGCGCCGGCCGATTTGGCGGCCTGGGCAGCGGGGCGCGGCCCGTCCTAGGAAAGTTGTCCGGCGGATTTCTGCGCCGCGCCACGGGCAATTTGCTATAACTCCCCCGCCATGAACGGCCCCGATCGCATTCCGGTTTTTTGCGCCCTCGATACCACCGACCTCGAGGCGGCGCGGCGGCTTGCCGCCGCGGCGGCGGCGGCCGGTTGCGGCATCAAGCTCGGCAAGGAGTTCTTCGCCGCCCACGGGCCGGAAGGCGTGCGCCAGGTGCGGCCGGCAGGCGCGGCGCTCTTTCTCGACCTGAAGTTCCACGACATCCCGAACACCGTCGCCGGCGCGGTGCGGGCCGCGATCCGCTCGGTGCGGCCGGATTTCCTGACCATCCACGCCGGCGGCGGCGGCGCCATGGTGCGGGCGGCGGCGGAAGCCGCGGCAAGCGCGGGCAGCGGCCGGCCGCGGCTGCTCGCCGTCACCGTGCTGACCTCGCTCGATGCCGCCGATCTCGCCGCGCTCGGCATCGCCGCGACGGTCGAGGCGCAGGCGTTGCGACTGGCGAAGCTGGCGCAGGCCAGTGGCGCCGACGGCGCCGTCTGCGCCGCGGGCGAGATCGCCGCCCTGCGCGGCGCCTGCGGCGGAAACTTCCTGCTGGTGGTGCCGGGCATCCGGCCCGCCGGCGCCGAGCATGGCGACCAGAAGCGGGTGATGACGCCCGGCGAGGCGCTGAAGCTTGGCGCCGACTGGCTGGTCATCGGCCGGCCGATTACCGGCGCGACCGATCCCGCCGGCGCCGCGCGCGCCCTTGCCGCCGAGATCAAGGCCGCCGCATGAGCGTGCCGGCCAAGATCTGCGGCCTAGCCACGGCCGAGGCGATCGGCGTTGCCATCGACAACGGCGCCGCCATGCTGGGCTTCGTCTTCTATCCGCCCTCGCCGCGCGCGCTCGGCCTGGCGCACGCCGGCGCGCTCGCCGGCGCCGTGCCCGCCGGCATCGACAAGGTCGGCCTGTTCGTCGACGCCGACGATGCCACGATCGGCGCGACGCTCGCCGCGGTGCCGCTCGATCTCCTGCAACTGCACGGCGGCGAAAGTCCGGCGCGCGTGGCGGCGCTGAAGGCGAAGTTCAAGCTGCCGGTGATCAAGGCGATCGCGCTGGCGAGCGCCGAGGATCTCGCGCGGGCGTCCCGCTTCGACGGCGTGGCCGACTGGCTGCTGTTCGACGCCAAGGCGCCGGCTGAGCGTGCCGATACCCTGCCCGGCGGCAACGGCCTCGCCTTCGATTGGCAGTTGCTGGCCGGCCGGCAATTCCGCCGGCCGTGGCTGCTTTCGGGGGGACTCAACGCCGACAATCTCGCCGAAGCGGTACGCACATCGGGCGCGCCGGCGGTCGATGTCTCCTCCGGCGTCGAGCGCGCGCCGGGGGTGAAGGACCCCGGCCGCATCGCCGCTTTCCTTTCCATAGCAAACAGCCTGTAGGAGCCGTGCGGATGCCGCCCGCCAAGCCGAACTCCCTCCGCACCGGCCCCGACGCCACCGGCCACTTCGGCCGCTACGGCGGCCGTTTCGTCGCCGAGACCCTGATGCCGAACATTCTGGCGCTCGAGCGCGCCTACGACGAGGCCAAGGCCGATCCGGGCTTCCAGGCGGAGCTCACGCAGTTCCTCGAGCATTACGTCGGCCGGCCGAGCCCGCTCTATT
>DATKQA010000063.1:0-5983 GCA_035523835.1 Candidatus Sulfotelmatobacter sp. | reverse complement strand
AACGCGAGGCAGGATCGAGAAAGCGGTCGGTCATGGGCCGGGGACTCCGCGAATTTGCCGTTTCTGCTTAGGCCGGATTCGCCCCGGCGGCAATCGGCGTTCAGCGCGTCGGCAACCTCTCGATGTATTCCGCCGCCGCCTGCTCCATGGTGAGAAACGCCGCGCCGCCTTCGAGCAGTGCCTGGATGAGCTTTTCCAGCATGATCATGCGATGGCCGCGGCCGATGACGTAGGGGTGGCAGGTATAGGTGATGACGCCCCAATTGAGGCTCTGGGCAAGATAGGAGAAATCGTCGATCCAGTTCTGCAGCACGCCGCGGGCGTTCTGCAGACCGGGCATGACCGTGTTGCCGGTGCGCCAATATTCAAAATGCGGATGATCGTCCAGCGTCCAGCTTATCGGCATCTCGATCAGTTTCGTGGCCTTGCCGAACTCGATCGGTTTGTCGCTGTGGATCACGTCGCCGCTGCGCGCGTGATAGGGTGTGTAGTCGTCGCCCATCATGCTGCTCTCGTAGGTAAAGCCGTGCTTGAGCAGCAGCTCCACCGTATGCGGGCTCAGGTCCCAGGACGGCGAGCGATAGCCGCGCGCGTTCCGGCCGGTGAGCTGCTTGATCGCCGCATTGCCGCGGGCGAGGCCATCGTCCTCCTGCTCGCGGTTGAGACTCGCCGGCGGCGCATGCGTCCAGCCGTGATGGGCGATCTCGTGGCCGCCGTCGGCGATGCGCCGGCAGATGTCGGGGTAGGTGCCGAGCACCACGCCGGGAATGAACCAGGTGGTCGGCAGACGATATTTGGCGAGCAGGCCGAGCAACCGCAGCGCCCCGACGGCGCCGAACTCGCCGCGCGAAATCAGGGTCGGCGTCACCATGCCGCGCGAGACGAAACCCGACATGGCGTCGAAATCGAAGCTGAGACAGACGATATGGCGCATGTCATTGTTCTCCCTGCATGATTGGGCGCCGGCACAGCGTCGTCCGACGGCGGCCGCGGCACCGAACGACCTCTTCCAACCGGCTTCTTTGCGGGCTATTATCGCGGCAACCGAGGCCCACGTCATGTGTGGAGCGGATCATGTCACAACGGTTCGTCGATCGGCGCCGCTTCCTGCTGAACACGGCGCTGGTGAGCGCCGCCGGGGTGCTGGCTGAGGGCGTCAGGCACCCTGCCGCCGCTTTCAGCGTCTATCCCATGAGTCCCGAGCTGAAGGCGAGCTACCTGGCGGCGAAATCCTGCGGCACCGACCAGAGCACCCACGACCGGATCACCCGGACGGTGCTGGCCAAGCTGAATGCCATGCCGGCGCCGCCGCCGGGGCAGTCCCTGAGCGAGACCGTCATCTGCCCGATCTGCGGTTGCCCGATCGTCGTGTCCCGCACCGGTAGCTGATCGCCGCCTTCGCAACCGCCGACCCGGGAGCAATGGCATGACCGCTGCCGAGGGCGAAGCAGCGCCGGTCCGCCGCGTGATGATCGTCGGTGCGGGCACGATGGGGCTCGGCGTCGCCAAATCCTTCGCTGCGGCCGGCTTCGAAACCAGCCTCTGGAGTCGCCGCGCCGCCAACCTGACCGGCTTGCCGAGCGGCGTTTCGGCCGTCGCCGCCCTGCCGGCCGAGCCGCCCGACCTGGTGCTGGAGAACGTGCCGGAGGAAGTCGCCGTCAAGCGCGAAGTCTATCGCGCCCTGGAAGCGGCTTATCCGTCCGGCGTCATCATCGCGACCAACACCTCCGGCCTGTCGCTCGACGAGCTGGCGGCGGAGCTGCGTCATCCCGAATGTTTCCTCGGCGCGCATTATTTCCAGCCGGCCGATGTCTTCCCCATGGTGGAGGTGATCGCGGCAACCGGGACGGCACCGGAGGCCGTGGCCCGCGTCGCGGAGGCGATGCGGCAGACCGGCAAGGAACCGATCCTGGTGCGCAAGCCCGTGCCAGGCTTCCTCATCAACCGGCTGCAGCATGCCATCCTGCACGAGGCCTATCACCTGGTCGAGAGCGGGGTCGCCAGCGCTGCGGAAATCGATGCGGTGGCGAAGCAGCTCCTGGGCCCGCGCATGTGCGTGACCGGCCTGATCGAGCAGAAGGATATCGGCGGCCTGGAGATCCATGCCGCCGCCCAGCGCGCCATCGTGCCGGCGCTGGCGCATGGCAACCGGCCGGTCGCCTATGTGCAGGACATGGTGGCACGCGGGGAAACCGGCCTCAAATCCGGCAAGGGCTTCTATGACTGGTCGGCTTGCGACCGCCTGCTTGTCGCGGCGCAGGCGGCGGCGCGGTTGCGGCAATTGCTGCAATATCTGCAGCACGATCTCGGCCCGCCGGCCCCGACGACGATACCGCGCGACCGCAGCCCCTAGGCCACAGGCGTCTCAAGGGTTCGGATCGTTGATGCGGTCGAGCGGATAGATCGGCCGGCGCACGTTGTGGAATTTCAGCATGTCGTAGTCGGAGGTGCAGACGCCGACGCCGGCGCATTCGATCACCTGGCGCGCGATCGGCTTGAAGCCGGCGCGCCAATGCACGCGGCTCTTCAGCATGATGTAGCGCTTGGCGAGGGGATCGATGCCGAGGCTGGTCAGGCAGGCCAGGTCGTTCGGCTCCATGTGCCGCGAAATCACCACGATCTCCACCTTGCCGGTATCGAACACCACCGTGGGTCCCATGTCCATGAGCACGCCCTTGGAGGCCGGACCGCGGTTGCGGTAGCGGCCATCGGAAATGAGCTTGACCTTGCCGCTCACGGTCAGCGGTTCGCCCTTGCGGCCGATCGAAGGCATGTCGATCTTGCCGCCGAGCGGCAGGGTCAGTTCGCTGCCGACGCCGGCGGCGATCATGGCGCGCACGGCGGCGGGATCATGCACGGCGAAGGCGGCAACATTCTCCAGCCCGTCGCGAATGATGCCGCCGAGCACGGTCATGGTATCCATGGTGCCGCCGGAGGCGGCATTGTCGTAGTGGTCGAGCAGAATGACCGGCCCGTCCTTGGTTTGCCGTGCCCGCGCCAGAGAGGTTTCCAGCGGCTCGATCCGATAGACGAAAGCCTCGCGCTCGGCCCAGGCGGCATCCAGCAACTCGTCGCAGAGCCCCCTGGCCCGCGCTGCGTCATTGTCGGTCACCACCACGGCCGAGAGGCCCGCATTATGGATGTCGGCATGGGGGAAGCCGACGAAGACCGTGGCGGCGAGCGCCGGCCCGGCCTCCATCTGCCGGGTGCGTTCCTGCAGCATCCTGTTGGGGAAATCGTCGGTGCCCTGGCGCATCACGTGCGGCAGCATCGGCCGGTTGCCCCAGACCATGGTCGGCCTGGCCCGCCCCTCCAGCAGGGCGAAGACCGGCTTGCCGGCGCGCATGGCCGTCTCGTAGGTGTCGATATGCGGATAGGTCTGGTAGCCGGCGATGACGGTCGCATTGGCCACCATGGCCTCGTAGAGGTTGGTGTGCATGTCGAGCGCCACCGCCACCGGCACTTTCGGGGCGATCTCTCGGATGCGGCGGAGCAGCGTGCCCTCGCCGTCTTCCTGGGATTGCGTGACCATGGCGCCGTGCAGGTCGAGCAGCACGGCATCGCAGCCCCTGGCCACGGCATCGCAGATCGCATCCGCGATGAAGGTGAATGCCTTGTCCTCGACCGGGCCGCTCGGCCAGGCATTGGCCGCGATGGGAATGGAGATGTCGGCGCCGGCCGCCTCGGCCAGGTCGATGAAGGCGCCGAGGCCGGAGCCGGTACCCTTGAAGGCGTCGTAGGCCGCCTTGCCCATGTAGGGGATATCGCTGCCGATGGCGAAACGCTGCAGCGGGGTCGGCACCGGGGAGAAGGTATTGGTTTCGTGCTTCATCATGGCGATGACGATGCGCATGGATATCTCCTCCGCCCCCGTCTGAGCCGCTGGCTGCCCGCTACGGCCGCGGCGCCGCCGCGGCGCTCCGTACCTTCTCCTTGTAGGGTGCATGCGTGGGATAGCGGGCGGGATCGCAGGGCAGCACCCGGCCGGTCTTCGGCATGACCTTGAAATAGCCGCCGTCACGACCGATCAGCGGGATGAAGCGGTTCCAGCGCGAGAAGACGCGGCGCATGCTGACGGAATGATCGCGGAACCCCTCGAATTCCTGCCTGTCGCTGGCGATCAGCAGATCGTAGGCGGCGACGAATTCATCCACAAATTGCATGTCGACGATTTGCAGATTTGAGATCACCCAGCAGCGGTCTTCGAATACCCAGTAGTAGGAGAGGCCGATGAAACGGCCTTCCCGGTCGATATAGGGAAAGAACGGAAAGGCGCGGCAGGACAGGCTGCGGTTCTCGCGCTCGCAGTGCCTGGCACCCTTGCATTCCACCGCCATGCAGCTCGACGGCAGTGCGGCGACGATATCACGTGTCGCCGCATCATAGGGCCTGAAGCGGTGCCAGAGATCGGAGCGCGAGCGCAACAGCCGCCATTCCGCCTTGTCGACCACCGGCACGGCATGCTGCGTCGAGCAGCAGACCGGCTCGCCGCCGTTGTGCGGCGCGCATTTGGCGCCGCATTCGAAACGGGAGATCGGCGCCTGGAATTTGTCATAGAGTTCGCGAAACAGGTCTTCGGACACGATGCTATCCGCCAGTTCGAGGATTCCTGCGAACATATCCGCTTGTGTCTCGCCGTCAACGGATTCCGGCGATAGGATCGACGATCCTTGCCTCCGCTTCGCTGGGAATTGCGGATGCCCTATGCGCACACGGCCGGCGGCACGCGCCACGTCTTCGCCGATCTCAAATGCCTGCTGGCCCGCGCCACGCCCGCGCGGTCGGGCGACGCGCTCGCCGGCATCGCAGCGCGGGACGCGACGGAACGGGTGGCGGCACAGATGGCGCTGGCCGACCTGCCGCTCCGGACCTTTCTCGACGCGGCGGTGATTCCCTATGAGAACGACGAGGTTACCCGCCTGATCCTGGACGGCCACGACAGCACCGCGTTCCGCCCGGTGGCGCACCTGACCGTCGGCAGCTTTCGCGACTGGCTCCTGTCCGATGCCGCCGACAGCGCCACCCTGGCGCGGCTCGCCCCCGGCCTCACCCCGGAAATGGCGGCAGCGGTGGCGAAAATCATGCGCATCCAGGACCTCGTCGCGGTGGCGCGGAAGTGCCAGGTCGTCACCCGCTTCCGCAACACCATCGGTTTGCCGGGCCGCTTCTCCACCCGCCTGCAACCGAACCATCCGACCGACGATCCGCGCGGCATCGCCGCCAGCATCCTCGACGGACTGGCGCTGGGCAGCGGCGATGCGGTCATCGGCGTCAATCCGGCGACCGACAGCCTGGCCAGCTATATCGAGATCGCCGGGCTTATCGACCGCATCCGTGAACGCCTCGGTGCGCCGGTGCAATCCTGCGTGCTGGCGCATGTCGGCACCGCCATCGCCGCGATCGAAGCCGGTGCACCGATCGACCTGGTATTCCAATCCATCGGCGGCAGCGAGGCCACCAACCGGAGTTTCGGCATATCGCTCGCTCAGCTCGACGAGGCGCGCGAGGCAGCGCTGGCGCTCGGCCGCGGCACCACCGGCGACAACGTGATGTATTTCGAGACCGGGCAAGGCAGCGCGCTTTCCGCCTCGGCGCACCATGGCGTCGATCAGCAGACCCTGGAGGCGCGCGCCTATGCCGTCGCCCGCCGCTATGCACCACTCCTGGTGAATACCGTCGTAGGCTTCATCGGCCCCGAATATCTCTATGACGGCAAGGAGATCATGCGGGCGGGCCTGGAAGATCATTGCTGCGGCAAGCTGCTCGGCCTGCCCATGGGCTGCGACGTCTGCTACACCAATCACGCCGAGGCGGACCAGGACGACATGGACGCGCTGCTCATATTGCTCGGCGTGGCCGGCTGCACCTACGTCATGGGCGTGCCGGGCGCCGACGACGTGATGCTGCACTACCAGAGCACCAGCTTTCACGACGCGTTGTATCTGCGCGAGACGCTGGGGCTGCGCCCGGCGCCCGAATTCGA